>JAIPFG010000056.1 GCA_021736745.1 Pseudomonadales bacterium | reverse complement strand
ACCATGGGACGAGTAGTGAGTGGGGGGTAAGGTATCGTTTAACGCGTGCAAGTGAAACTTTTGTCCTGAGAAATGCTGATGCGGTGACCACTATTTGTCACGGACTTCGGATGGAAATGGTTGGACGAGGAATATCTGAAGGTAAAATTACCGTCATTCCTAATGCGGTAGATTTAGAGAGTTTTACGGCGATCTGTAATGAGGATAAGAATCTGAAAATAGCGTTGGGTTTGGTAGGGAAAACCATCCTAGGGTTTTTGGGATCATTTTATGCGTATGAAGGTTTGGCTTTTCTCATTGAAACAATGCCGTTCATTTTACAACACCAGCCAAATGTCTGTTTGTTATTAGTTGGTGGTGGTCCTGAAGAACAGAATCTAAAACAACTGGTGAAACGATTAAATTTACACGATTCAGTCATCTTTACTGGACGAGTGCCCCATGAGCAGGTTCAACGATACTACGGGTTGATTGATGTCTTAGTGTTTCCGCGTCTAGCAATGCGACTGACTAATTTAGTGACTCCCTTAAAACCATTGGAGGCAATGGCTCAAAGGAAAATCGTACTAGCATCGGATGTTGGTGGCCATAAGGAGCTCATTAAAGAAGGTATTAATGGGTTTTTATTTAGAAGTGGCGATAAAAAAGATTTACAAAACCGAGTTTTAAAAATTCTCAATAGTCGTAATGAGTGGGAGAGTATTGGGCTTAATGGGCGTGCATATGTCGAGCAGGAACGTAATTGGGCAGTAAGCGTGGCTAACTATGAACGGGTTTATTCTGCTTTATTAGGCGGAGGAAGACAGTAGCCAGTGAAGCCTTTAAAAATTGCACTTGTCGGGCCATTGCCTCCTCCTGCCGGAGGTATGGCGAGGTTAACTGAAGAATTAGAGGAACTACTCACGTCTAGTGGGTTGGAGGTGGAACTAATAAGAACTAACCCGAGCTATCGACCAAAATTTATCAGTCGTATAAAAGGTGTTCGCGCATTATTCCGGCTATGCGGTTATTTATCAAAAATTTACAAATCGTGCTCAAATGTAGATCTATTTCATGTAATGGCTAACTCTGGTTTGTCATGGCATCTTTTTTCGGCTCCTGTGTTGTGGTTGGCCTGGATCAGAAGGGTTCCAGTAGTACTACATTATCATGGAGGAGAGGCTGAAAAATTTTTTTCGAAGTCTTGGTTTTTGATAAAGCCAAGTATGGTGAAAGCAAGCCTAGTTATAGTGCCGTCAAAGTTTTTATCTAAAGTTTTCAGTGGCCGAAATATTCACTCTGAAATTGTGCCTAATGTAGTGGATATTGAGCGCTTTCAGATGAAGGATGTCCCTACGTTCGGGATAAACACGAAAAAGAGTTTTCCGCAGATAATTGTCGTGCGGAACTTGGAGAAAATTTATGATATTAAAACCGCCATACAAGCTTTCGCATTAATCAATCTACAGTACCCAACTGCTCGCTTGACCATTGCTGGCTCTGGGCCTGAGGAACAGGCATTAAAGAGAGAGGTGGCTAGATTAGATATTACTGAAGAAACAAATTTTTGTGGTCGATTAAATTATAAGGAAATTATTAATCTTTATATGGGCGCCGATGTGATGATAAATTCAAGTTTGGTAGATAATTCGCCCGTCTCAATTGTTGAGGCATTTGCTTCAGGTGTCCCTGTGGTCAGCACTAACGTGGGTGGGATTCCCTACCTAATTAAGCCCGAAATAAATGGAATGCTGGTGGAACCTAATGACCCTCGAATGTTAGCGGATGCTGTTTTAAATATCTTAGAGGATAGTGAACTAAGAAAAGAGCTAATAGAACAGGGTAAGAAGGATGCGAAAAAATTTGATAAAAATGTGGTTGTTCCACAAATATTGTCTTTGTACGAAGAAGTATTGCTTTCATGAAGTATTTCTTTATGTTTTATAGCGTGGGACAACAGAAATAAAATGAGTAATAGTCTCTACACCAAGCTGGTTGCTAATGCTATTTTTCCACTACACGAACGCCTAAAAGGCCATAGCACTACTTCAGATAGAGCTAGGTTGGAACATAGCCAGTGGTGGCCAAAAAATCAATTATTGGCTTTACAATCGGAACGGTTACAGGATTTTATTCAATCAATTAGCCGAAACGTGCCCTACTATGGAGAACTATTTAAGGCTCAAAATATCAATCCTACCGAGATTAAGTCCGCTGACGACCTAATCCATTTGCCCTTTCTTACCAAAGCACTGATAAGAGAGAACAGTGATAAATTACGTGCGTTGAATGCGAAACCCCTTAGTCGGTTTAACACAGGTGGATCAAGTGGCGAGCCACTGATATTTTATATCAGCAAAGAACGCGTTAGTCGTGATGTAGCGGCTAAGTGGCGTGCTACGCGCTGGTGGGGTGTGGATTTGGGGGATAAGGAAATCGTGCTCTGGGGATCGCCGATAGAATTGGGTACACAAGATTACCTTCGGTTGATTAGAGACAAACTCTTGAGAACTCAATTGTTACCGGCCTTTGAAATGTCAGAGTATAGAATTGATAGGTTCATTGAGAAAATTAAAAAAGTGAAGCCGCGCATGCTCTTTGGTTATCCTTCGGCCTTCAGCCTGATTGCCAAACGTGCTATAGATCAAGGCATCAGCTTGAATACTTTGGGTATTAGGGTTGTTTTTGTTACTTCGGAGCGACTTTACGATCATCAGAGAGAGCTATTGGAAACTGCTTTTGGTTGCCCCGTCGCCAATGGCTATGGTGGCCGTGATGCGGGATTTATCGCTCATCAATGTCCAGCAGGGAGTATGCACATAACGGCGGAGGATATCATTGTTGAAATTGCCGATTCGACGGGTAAAGTACTACCGCCGGGAGAGCCTGGTGAAATTGTTACCACCCACTTGGCTACACAGGATTACCCTTTCCTTCGATACCGGACTGGGGATATTGGCATATTGGATGATAAAGAATGCGTTTGTGGTAGAGGGTTGCCGATCCTGAAAGAAATCCAAGGACGTAGTACAGATTTTATTGTTGCTGCAGATGGCACACTAATGCATGGATTAGCTTTGATTTATATCATCCGTGACCTCCCATCAGTTACGGAATTTAAAATTATTCAGGAAAGCAAACAGCTAACCCGTGTTCAACTCGTGGCCAATTCAGCCTTTAATGAAATACACAAAGAACAGATTGTTGAGGGGTTTAAAAAACGTCTGGGACATTCGGTGGAAGTTCAGGTTGAAAGGGTGAATAAAATAGCTGCTGAGGCTTCGGGAAAGATGCGCTATGTGGTGAGCCGTGTTCAGCCATAAATGTTTCTTGCTTCAAAACAATAACGAGAACAAGCATGCGTGATATTGCATTAACAGTAATAGTGATGGGCTTATTGCCCTACATCCTGATGCGACCACAGGTGGGAATTTACACTTGGAGCTGGTTGAGTTATATGAACCCCCATAAATTAACCTGGGGATTTGCGTATAATTTTCCTTTTGCACAGATCGTCGCAATATTCACACTCTTGAGTATTCTCTTTAGTAAAGAGAAAAAGACTATACAAATGACCGGGTTACTCGGTTTAATTTTATTCTTTATCGTATGGATATGTGTCACAACAGCTTTTGCCATTTCTATTGATAATTCATTTGAACAGTTGGTTAAAGTACTAAAAATACAATTGATAACACTATTGACAATCTTGGTGATTAAGTCGAAGAAAGATATTGATGTACTGCTTTGGATTATCGTTTTATCGATTGGATTTTATGGAGTTAAAGGAGGCTTGTTTACCATTAAAACTTTAGGTGCCTCCCGTGTTTGGGGACCTCCCGGTGGGTTCATTCAGGAGAATAATTCATTGGCCGTTGCGCTTCTAATGGTGTTGCCATTGATGTATTACCTTAGGCAACAGGTCAATACAAAATGGATCCAAGCTGGGGTCGTTTTTGCCATGGCACTCATTGTAGTAGCGGGATTTGGCTCTCAGTCCAGAGGGGCTTTCATAGCTATCGGAGCAACAGCTTTTTACCTCTGGCTCAAATTACCAAATAAGGCAGTATGGGCTCTTCTTTTTTTCGTTTTGGCAATTGGGATGTTGTCATTCATGCCCGACAGTTGGCACAGTCGAATGGATACCATTAGTAACTACCAAGCAGATGATTCCGCCATGGGAAGAATAAATGCTTGGAAGATGGCCATAAATTTAGCTAATCATCGGGTTTTTGGTGGTGGGTTTAATATTTGGACAGCTCAGGTATATCAAATATATGGTGAAACTTGGGACAAGCCCAGGGCCGCGCACAGTATATATTTTAATGTGCTTGGGGAGCATGGATGGATTGGGTTGATATTATTTTTTAGTATCTTTCTAGGTACCTGGCAAACCTGTAAAAAACTTATAAAACAAACAAAAAATATTAACGAACTCGCATGGTTGTCCGGTCTTTGTAGAATGATACAGGTCTCCTTAATTGCCTATGCAACGGGCGGCGCTTTTCTCAGTCTATCTTACTTTGACTTGCCTTGGCATCTTGTATCCATTGTCATTATATGTCGGCATATTGTGGATAATCAGTTTAAACAGAGCATTATTTCTTAATAATGCTGTTGAATCTTTATTCTTTTGTAATAGATTCTCTTATTAATTTTGTAAGGGCATTAATTTCTTCTATTGTTAAAATTCCCTCCCATGGTGGCATGGCAGGGTTAAGTCCCATTTGCATACCCCCTTTCTTAATTACTTCACGAATTTTTTCATCGGTTCTTGTGGCTTGAAACTTGCCATTCGTGAAATCGGGAATTGATACTCCTAGTAAGTTTGAGTCTGGTCCATGGCCCTTGCCATCTGAACCATGACAACGGGCACAATTAGTAACAAATATTTCGGTTGCTTCCTTAAGGCTAATGTTTGTTTGCTGACTATTGACGGCGAGTTTGTTCTTGGCAGAAAAAAGCTTCTTGCCATCGGCATGGGTAAGCTTAAGCACTTCACCCGTTGGTTGGCTAGAACGACCAAGTGTTGTGACGATCAAATCTCCATTTCCAATTTCGACAACGGAACTTATACCCCTTTGTGCAAACTGGGTTGCTTTCGCAATTTCAGTAACTGTGTCAATTCGATTGCCATTACTAGGCATTGAGAAGAGCTTAGATGAATAGTTATCAGCAAAAATATACTTGCCCTTTAATTCAGGGAGCTGATTGCCGCGATAAACAACACCACCAATTACTGCTCGGTCATACGCCGTATGCAAATAAGTGTATATTGGCGGTTCTTCTGGTATATCAAAAGTCTCTAATTGAGTAGCGTCTGTTTTTTCATATCCTTCAGTATTTGGGAATTGGTAGTGACGGCCTTTTATGATTAGGTTAACTTCCTCCCACTTGGTAGAGCCAACATCCCCAGCCCACAAATTACCAGTATGACTATCAAACGAGATACGAAATGGATTTCTTAGTCCTATCGCCCAATATTCATTTCGAATGTATTTATTATTGATGAACGGATTATTAAGTGGAATAAAATAGTTACTGGCTTCTCCGTTAGCGGGTTGAGTTAATATTGGGGCACTAATATTGTCACCCTTTTGGTTAATATCAATTCGTAAGATACCCTGACGTAGTGTTTGTGCTTGAGACTTTTCTTCTAAGTGAACCCCTTCACCTAAAGCTATATACAGATAGCCATCAGGGCCGAATTCAACCGAGCCACCATTATGGAAACCGCTGGGCTCTCTCTGTAAGGCAAGCAAAGGAGTTTCCGAGTGTTGAATTTCTTCTTCGGTAGATAATGCTATATTAAATCGAGAGATTCTGTTCGTCTGAGTGCCGTTACGAACATCTGTGTAATAAATATAGATAAACCCGGAATTAATAGAATTTTGATTTCCATATTCTGGATGAAATGCAAACCCAAGAGCACCATTCTCAATTTCTACGTATCCTACTTTATCTTGAATATCTAATATTAGTTTGGGCTCAGCATTGGAAGTGACAGGGTAATCTAATGAAATCAATCTTCCGGAGCGTTCAAGAATAAAAAGTGTTGAAGGGTCCTGTGGTGGTGTTTTTGCCAGGATAGGTTGTTTGAAGAGCAAGTTTCCCGTTGCACTGATAAGCTCATACTGATAATTGGAGCTAAATAAATCATTACTCTTGATTCGGATTTGAGTAATGATATTCGCTACGTCGCGATTAGTGGTAAATACATAGGCCAAGAGGGGTGGTATAAGAGAAAGTACTAATATTAGGACACCAGAGATTGTCAGTAAACGTGAAAATAGACTGGTAAAAAACAATATAAGCCTGTTGAGTAGGCGAGTGCCAACTGACAGTGAGCTGATAAAATGCAAAAGAATAAAAAGTAAGATACTACTGATGCCAATGGCGACCATAAAATCAGGGTCGAAATTAACGGTAGTCGTGATAAATACCAAAAGTGTGGATACGGAATATATGGCAACCAATGCAAATATTTCGTCCGAGGTTCTTTTGGCATCAGAAAATTTCCACGGTCCTTTTATATATTGCATGGATAGAAAGGCGAGAAAGTGAAGCAAGAGAAAATAATTCAGCACTACCCAAAAATCGGAGCGGCTATAATCGACTTGGGGTAAATGGATAATTGAGCGAGGAATAACATTCCCTTTTGCCTGGATAAAATCTCCTAAAAAAACTGCGGCTATCACAATGGATAGCTCAGCAAGCAAAGCAATAAGCTTTCTCATGTAGTCTCTCTTGTCCTTAATTATGTTGTGTCCAAAAACTAGCATAGAGTAATACACCAAGCAATTTCTATCTTTGATATGTGTTGAGTTACATTTATGTAAAAATTGTAGTTATCAAAAAATATCCTGGGGGAGTTAATTTGAAAAGCAGATTAGGCGTAATACAGTGGTTCTTTTATTTAAGTGCTGCTGGCGCATTGGCCTCTGAGGGAAAGGTCTCGGATGTGATGGAGGTGACCGGGTTTGTCATCAAAGGGCCAGGGTACGTTAGTAAATCACAACAACTTCTATTGACTAGAGAAGAGATAGAAGCCAAAGGTGCTGAATCAGTTGTTGAGGTTATAAGGAATCTGCCTGGGGTAAATATCACGCAACAGGGGGGAGTTGGCGGGTTATCATTTGTCTCCCTCAGAGGTGGCGACCCAAACTTTACATCAGTAATTATCGACGGAGTAAGGGTAAATGACCCCACAAATTCTCGGGGAGGTGGCTTTGATTTTGCGGCTATAGATATTCATTTAGTCGAAAGTATCAGCATACACTTCGGAGGGTTTTCTGCAGTTTACGGCTCAGAAGCATTAGGTGGCATTTTAAGTATTAAAACGCTCAGTGCAGAAAATGAGCAATTAATATCAATGGGTTTAGAAGTGGGCAGTGAGCAGGCGCATGCGGAATCTTTCCATTTAACTGGCCCCGCAACTGAAAGATTAAATTATAGCGTTTCAGGTTCTAACCGTAGTGGCGGCAATACCGTTAAAGGCAATAGTCTTGAGAGAGAGCAGATAAATTTAAAACTTAATAATCAAGGAGATGTCTCCAAGTTTGTTTGGTCAGTTGCGCTATATGAGGCTAAAGGAAAGGCAACAGCTTTTCCCGAGGATAGTGGTGGCGATAAATTTGCCATTAATCGAGAAATAGCGAAAAGGGAATTTGAGCAATTAAATATGGGATTGGTACTAAATGTTGAATTGAGCAAAAGATGGCAAGCTGGACTTTCTGCTGGGAAGTCGCGACATGAGGAGGATAGTTTAAACCCTTGGATTGCTGAAGGTGAGCTACAAGGAGTGCCTGCGGTATACAGCGAAAGTCTATATGAACGAACAGATTTTAATTTTACAAATACTATTCATTTTTCAAAGTATGCTGTTGGGATTGGTTATGAAGCAACAAGAGAGCATGGGCAATTGAATAGCCTGATTGATTTAGGATTTTTGCTGCCGGCAGACTTTTCTTTAACCCGTGGTGTTGATGCATATTTTATTGAGTTATCGGCAAATATATCAAATCGTCTTCGAATAACCACAGGGCTAAGATATGACCGGTCAGATGAATCAACAGAAACGACTTCTAGGTTGCTTATAAGCTATGAGCCAGAACAATTTTTCAATGCTATTTCATTCCATTATGGCGAAGGTTTTAAGCTCCCTAGTTTTTTTGCACTAGGCCATCCGTTAATTGGAAATATTAATTTAAAACCGGAGCACAGTGAAAACTTGGCGGTAGAAATTGATAAAGAATTGTTTAATGGTTCAGTCAAGCTTGTGATGAGCTTATTTAAAAACCGTTACAAAGATTTGGTGGATTTTGATCCCGTCAGCTTTTCAAGTATAAACCGGTCAGAATTTGATGTTCATGGGGTAGAATTCAGGACTAGTGCTGAGCCAAGTACATTAATAGCGTTAGATGGTTATGTAACCTATAGCAAATACAGTCACCAGAAAGAATATGGTAGATTAAGGCGCCGACCAGATTGGCGGGCAGGTGTTACGGTTAACTGGAAGATAAATGAATCGCTTAATGCTGTTTTGAATTTTTATCGCCAGGATGGGTTTTACGATAGTTCTATCCCTACCGGAATGATAAAAATGGATGGCTATCAAAAGGTAGATCTTTCCTTTGGATACCGGTTCTCCAAAAAATTGGGTTTAAAGTTTGTCATTGATAATATTACTAATAGCTCATATGAGGAAACTGTTGGGTTCTCTAATTCAGGACAAACTATTCGGTTAGTACTGTCCGGAGAGATTTAAAGTTTAACAAACTAACAGGGTCAGAACGTTTGATTAGTATTCTTCCAGGCACTTTCAAATGCAGATATTTGTAGGGGTGCTGTTTTTTTTAATAAACACGCAGCTAGTAATAGCTGCGCCTTGGAATGATGGACCTAGAGGCGCCTCTAAAGATTATTATGATTCGGCGGCTAAGTTACCTTGGGATAGAAAGTTAGGTGACTGGGTGGATGCGAATGGGGAAAATTGGGGGAATAAGCCATATAATTCCACTCGACTCAATTCAGGTCCGGGTAAAAGCAGTATCCAGCTTAATGCAACACAAGTCGTCAAAAGTTGGATGTCAGGGAAAATAAAAAATAATGGCTTTTTCCTAAAGGTAACGGAAGGTAGTAATACGATACAAATATTTAGTCGTGAATCCGCCTTCATCGAAAGTAGACCGTTTTTAATACTTAAAACGGATAAGCAAGAGTATAAATTATATCCCAGCGCTGATACTTACCTTCATCCCTCGACCTATAAATCGCTTGGGCACAGAGACATCTTGGAGATTAGCAAGGGAGTGCCAACACTGATATGGTTTGACCTGAGTGTGCTAGGGAAACAAGAAAGCGTTGAAAGCGCTTTTCTTCAATTATCCGTAAAAAAAGTATATGGGAGCGGTAACCCTGCGATTGGTTTATTTCTTTTAAATCCCGCCCCTGAGTCCTCCATCCCGGCAGAAATAAAAATGGGTTTAGCCAAAAACTACCCTTTAGATAAAGGGATATCCACTGACCCTGCTGTGTATTTTGCCACCGGGTTTGAGGGGTGGTTCTGGGATAAATATTGGCACGATGGCGGCAAAATGGGGAGCGTCGTTGACGATAAACCCCAGGGAAAATATAAACCGTTTCTCGGTAGGTCTTTGTCGGCGACGATTGAAAAAGGCAGTAATACTGGCCTTAATCAACGTTTTAAATTTGTTGAAAATGGTTTTTCTGAACCTGATTCAGCGTATTTCAGATATTACCTTCGTTTAGCAGACAACTGGAACCAAAAAATAACAAGTGGAAAACTGCCAGGTTTTGCAGGTACGTACAACCGAGCAGGCTGGGGAGGGCGTCGGCCAGATGGGGGGAATGGTTGGTCTGCCAGAGGGATTTTCTTAAAAACGATAACAGCCGGAAATACACTACGTACCCCTGTGGGAAATTATGTTTATCATTTAGATCAAAATGGAAATTACGGAAGTCATTTTATCTGGTCTCGTGGCGGTGGCGCCTTATTAAAAAATAATCAGTGGTATTGTATTGAACAATATGTGAAGTTGAATGAACCGGGTAAGAGCGATGGTATTCTGATGGCATGGCTGGACGGACGTTTGGTTTTTGAGCGTCAGGGATTGAAATTTAGGAATTCAAAAGACTTAAAAATCGAGGAAGTCTGGCTCAATGTATACCATGGGGGAATGGACCCATCTCCATATGACCAAACATTGTATATTGATAATATTGTGGTTGCCCAAACGTATATTGGGCCGTTACAAAGGCTGAATCATAGTCATTAATAAAGTAAATACCTTTCTTTACTAAAGCGTGATTGACTGAGTACATTAGCTGGCATCTTAGTTTATTTATGCCGTAAACTGTTTTGTTGTTTAAAATAGTAAGATTTGACAATTGACGCTGATATAAGAAATAGGTAAACCGGGAAAAGTGGACTTGTCTGTAATCAAAGGAAAACAGGCAAGTGAAAGGGAAAGAATTCATATTGTAAGATTTCGATAGGAAGGAAAGATAATGACATTAGAGTCAGGCGTTTTAGAAGTGCTCAATGAAGTACTGGACTTAAGTTCAAACAATGTTGTTCTGCATGCCGATTCTGCGCTGCTAGGAACAATCCCGGAATTTGACTCTATGTCGATCGTCTATATTCTCACCGCGCTTGAAGAAAGGTATGACATCACAATAAATGACGATGAAATCGATGCTTCAATTTTTGAGAGCGTTGGTGACCTGGTTCAATTTGTCAATGGAAAGCTGGGTTAGGGACCAAGGTGGACAGCATTCGCCCTTTTTATATAGAAGGTACCCGGGGGAAGTTGTTTGCAATCTATCACCAGCCACCGACAGAAGCCTATCTCGGCGCAATTCTTTTTGCACCTCCTTTTGCTGAAGAAATGAATAAATCCAGGCCAATGGTAGCGAGACAAGCCAGAGCATTTGCGAAGGCAGGATTTGCCGTATTGCTTGTGGATTATTATGGGACAGGTGATAGCGAAGGAGAATTTTCTGAAGCCAGTTTAGATATTTGGTCTGATGATTTTGATATCTGCCTTAATTGGCTGGCACGTAAACAGTCAGCGTCGCTTTATGTCTGGGGATTGCGCTTTGGCTGCTTATTAGCAGCTGAAGTTTGCCAAAAATGGCAAGATCAATTGAAGGGCTTGATATTTTGGGAACCGGTTCTGGATGGTAATGAGATAGTCAGCGATTTTGACAGGTTGGAAAGACTGGGTAAAATTTTCGGTGCCGCTCGACAACTCAAACCAGAAAGCGAACCGCCTTTTAAAGGGATGGAGACAAGAGAAATTGGTGGCTATGAAATAAGTTGTCAGCTGCTAGAGTGTATTAAAAAGCTAAAAATGGATAGCTTTACTATCAAAAACCTGACTTTATACCGTATCTTGGGTAAATCGGGTGATGTCGAGGGAACGAATAATGAGGATGAATTATATAGTCGGGATATGGGCTCCAATATTTTACGATTACAGGTTCATGATAAGCGGTTTTGGCTGACCCAGGAAATTACTATTGCTGAGCAATTGCTGGAAATAACGACTTCAAAATTGGTTGCTCAGTTTACAGCTGCCGATATTCAATAAGAGCGGCAAGATATCAAATTTTCAATATTGTTATATCAAAACAAGACCTTTTCATAATGCCGGGTTTGGGAATCAGGCGTTAAACCTCGATGAGATAATAACAGCCACACAACAATGACATCGGTCAAAGGCGCTATTTTAGTTACCATTTTTTCTAACGTAATCATGAAATTGATTGCGTTTGCCTCCTCAATTGTTCTGGCAAGAATACTCACTCCAACTGATATTGGAACCTTCTCTGTCGCGATTGCGTTTGTCGCTTTAGCACAGATGTTTAGAGATTTGGGAATAGGCAGTTATTTGGTTCAGGAAAAGGAACTTACGCAGTCGCGCTTTCGTTCCGCCGCCAGTATTACCCTTATTGCCGCTTGGTCAATGGGTCTTCTTTTACTGGCCTTGAAAGAGGTCATTGCTGGGTTTTATAAAGAACCTGGTTTAGCCTCAATAGTGCAAGTATTAGCGATTAATTTCTTTATTATTCCATTGGCATCACCAATCCTGTCGTTACTTAAACGTTATATGGAATTTAAAGCGCTTGCCGGTATTCATCTTGCGGCGGCGGTTGTACATTCTATCACCAGTATTGGATTTGCTGTTGCAGGTTATGGGTATATGAGCTTAGCGTATGGTGCTGTTGCAGGCATTATTACTACTTTTCTCAGTGCAACCGCTTTATGGCCAAGGGCGAGGATGGGCTCAAGATTGGTTTGTTTGATCCCCCATTTTATGGAATGGAGGCATATCCTCCCATTTAGCACAAAATCCTTTAGCACTAATTTGTTAGGCACTTTGGGAGAGCATACTTCCGATTTTGTGATTGGCCGGATTTTTGGCTTTCACGCATTAGGAATTTATAGTCGTGGCCAGGGCCTGGTAGAACACATGAATGGTATTCTCTTCAATGCCATTCAGGCTGTGGCATTCCCCCGGTTTTCTGAATTACTGCGTGATGGTGAGGATTTAAAAGAACCTTACCTAAGAGGGCTATCTTATTTAACTCTCATGCAATGGCCGGCGTTTATTTTTGCGGCGCTTTTTGCACAGCCGATAATTCTATTGCTGTTTGGTTCACAATGGGTTGAAGCGGCACCATTTCTCCAGTTGTTGGCAATCGGTGGTATTTTTTCCACTTTGTCTGGACTGGCACCGGGATTACTGCTTTCAATGGGGGAGGCCGGTTATACCTTGCGAGCACAATCCCACATACAACTTATACGCATCTTATTGATATTACTTGCGGCAACCCAGGGACTGATCTGGGTTGCGGTGGCACAAATAATTACTTATCTATTTCAAATGTATATATACAGCAAGTACATTAAAAAAATACTCAAACTGAATTACACTGCTGTTTTTTCTGCCTTGGCTGGAAGCATGAAAATTACTCTGGTTTGTACGCTTCCTGGTTATCTGGTTTTCAGGTATTGGCTGCAGGAAATAGATTTCAAAGCGATGCTGGTATGCAGCGTTATTACATTCTTTTTATGGATAGCGTCGATCTGGTTCTTTAAACATCCTTTCCGTAATGAATTAAAGCGATTTGGGCTAAACTAAATAAATGCTCGCCCTGTTTTTCCTTATGGATAGAGAAACGAAAAGTTGAAAATAACAAATTTAATCTTGTCAGGTTTTTGAATGG
>JAIPFG010000055.1 GCA_021736745.1 Pseudomonadales bacterium | reverse complement strand
AATGAATACCCAAAATTGGAAACTATTACCGAAATGCTGGCCTTCGTCCTCGCCGTTGAAAATGAAGCCAGTGAAAGGTACGCTGAAATGGCGGAGGCTATGGATGCTCATAACAACACAAAAGTAGCCAAGCTTTTTCGTGAGATGTCTGACATAGAGGAGTTACATGCAGAGAGCGTTCAACGACAAGCGACGAACCTCAATCTTGGAGAGCTACCAATCTTAGAATACCAATGGACCGCACCCGAAGGCCCGGAAACAGGAGATTTTGCTGACCTACATTATTTGATGACCCCAAGAGAAGCGCTGTTATTAGCTCGTCACAACGAAGAGAAAGCCGCCACTTATTTTGCCGAACTGGCGGAGCAGGCCACCAACCCAGAAGTCAAAAACATGGCGTTGGAGATGGCTCGTGAAGAACAAGAGCATGTCGAGCTCGTCGAAAAGTGGCTATTGGAATTTCCTGAAGATGAGAGCGAGTGGATTGAAGATACCGATCCTCCCGTAGGACAGGCCTAAAAGCCTCCTATGAAAACGCCACCCGCCGGTAATGGGTGGCGGCTCCACCCAAATGATAAGCCATTAGGCCAAAGTGAAGCGCCCATAAAATTCCTGTGAGCCAATACAACGCCGGCCATACCAACAAGACAGGAATCAACAACAACGCCAGCAGAAATATTCGCAATTGAAGGATAATGCGCTTCTCAGAGATGACCGCCTTCATATGTGGCACCTGGATCAGACCTTCTCCTGCCATCATACGCCGAGTATTAAGTCCCTGAAGATGAAACCAAACCAGAAAAGCCACTATTTTATAGAGCATACCCGTCATTATCGCCATAACAAATCCGGCGATAAATAATACCACCGATAACAGCGCAAGGTACTCAACGATGACGGGGTTATCGATGAGCCTAGCGGCCCACCAGCAAAAAATACAAATCACCAAACAAACACAACCTATACGCCAATAGTGAATATGGCCATCACTGATTTTGCGCTTTCTCTTATATTGTAGCCATAATGTTTGTAGCGAAAAGGTCACCAACAATAGTGAAATCAATATATCAACAATAACAAATCCCACTGGTAATAATGGGCTCTTCTCTAAAAAAAAGCTCGACATCAACACCAACAGGGATCGCAATAAAAAAAGACCAAACAATGAGGGCGCCAATAAGCGAACAATCTGTTTAGGATAAGCCGCCGTAATTTGAAACATTGGAACGACTTGCCAGGCAACTGATACCACCAAGAGTCCGATCCAACCGAGCAGCCCCCACATAGCATGAACATTGGTTTCAAGCGGACGCAACAGAGGCAGCAAGCCTATATGACCCAAACCAAGCATCATCCCTAAAATCAGCGTTATTATCAAAGAGAGTAACGCTAACTTCATGCCCAATACCGAATCAATTTGAGATGTTGCCCGGAATAGTGCAGTACCACAGGAAGTAACAAAAATGATGACAGCAGCTCCTAATAGCACCACTGCCAACAGAAAAAGCCACCCTTCCCCTTTAAGAAAAGCACACTGTAAGGCGAGTATTCCGACAACCCATAACGGCAAGAGAATATTCCCCAATCGCCTCGGTGACGGAATAACAGCACCGGCCAAAACCGGCAGCATTTGCAATAACGCACCAAACATTACTGTTGCAAAAACGCCCAGCACCACACCATGGGTAATGGCCAGCATGCCCGGCGTCCAGCGCGACATTAGCGATTCTTCCCCCATCAGAACGAGAAGTATTGCAGAAATCAGCCCTAATAATGGTGCCGCAAGAAAAAAACGGAAAGGCACCGAGATTGGCGGTGCCTGTTCCAGAGATAACCCATCAAGCTTCATGTGTTAGCCATTCGTTCCAGCTGAGACAACGCCTCATTTTTAGCCTCATCGTCTGTTTCCCGCCAAACAACAATATGAAACAACCCCGATGAATGCTCTTGGGTTTGCGACACAAAGCCACGCGGAGCTAGCTCAGGATATAGCATGGCCGGAGCCCGATGATGCACTAGGTGCAAATATTGCCCCGGTAATAATCGTTCCAGAGCCGCCAAGGATTGCACAAAGGGCTCAGGGGGTTCTAACTCCCTCAGATCCAGCAAGACTTCCTTCGTTATATCAATCAAATTAGGCCACGCTCTTCATTTGTTCCATCACATCCAGGCTTTCTTCTGAAAGCTGCTCGTCACTCATTGGATAGACAATTCCTTCTTCTTTCATATTATGCTGTTGCATGGTAATGAGGAGTGTTTCACTGATACCAAGAAAATCATCGGTTTCCTGCGCATCAAGGGCATAACGCATTTGGTTAAACAGCTCGCGCATCTGATCATGTTCCTGGCGCATCACCTGGGTCGGCCCCATCGTCATTCCTGTTTTGTTTTCCAGGGCAGGAAACAGCACTTCCTCTTCCATTCTAAAATGCGCTTCCATGGCATCCAGAAATTCATTGGTCACTTTAGCGGCTACTTCCCAATTACCCTGATCCACTTCGCTTTCTGCAGTGGCAAACACATCATCGCAACGGCGATGGTCATCTGTCATAAATTTACTAATTGATGTCATCTAACTCTCCTATCCAATATCAATAAAAAAATCTTAAATAATTTGCCGATCCATCAAACCTTATATCAGCATCCGAATTCAGAAAACTCACGCAGAGGCAATTGCCGGTCGATATATCTCAATTCGATCACCTTCGGTAACGGTCTGCTCTTTTGCTTTACGTGCAATTTTGCCATACACGCCAATCGCCTGAGTCTCCAAATCAATCGTAGGCACCTTCTGCATTATCCCGGACAACAACACTGCATCCCATATACTGGTCCCTTCCGGCACTTTGACGGGGAGAATAACCTGTCGGCCTGGTTCCGCGTAGGCTACCTCAATCGATAATTGGTTTGTTTTATCCATACCGCTCACTCAAAAGATTCTGTACGAATAACGCTACGTTTTTCATGGTATCTGGTTACCAGATTTTTACCTGCAATCAAAAGCCCTGTGACTAGAAATGCACCAGGGGGAAGTATCGCGAAGAGAAAGCCATTATAGTTTTCCACGAGACGCAACGTCCAGTTTGCCGTTTCCGGCCATAACAGCAATTGCATATTATTAAACAAAGCACCGGTTCCAAGTAGTTCTCGAATCGAACCCAGCAATACCAGCACCAAGGTAAAACCCAAGCCCATCATCAGCCCATCAAAGGCAGCAGCAAAAACCCTCACACGACTGGCACAAACATCAGCTCTTCCCAGAATAACGCAGTTGGTCACAATTAATGGGATAAACAACCCCAAAATTTCATAAAGTTCAAAGGTATAGGCATTCATTAATAATTCAATGCAACTGGTAAATGAGGCAATAATGATGACGAAAATAGGTAAGCGAATCGCATCGGGAATCTGCTGTCGCGCCAACGAGATAGCGATATTCGAACCTGTCAGCACGGCAGTCGTTGCCAATCCCAACCCTAAGGCATTAACTACGGATCCGGTTACGGCTAAAAGCGGACAAAGCCCTAAGCCTTGTACGAGAACGGGGTTATTATTCCAAAGCCCATTTGCGGCTAAGTCACGATAGCTGTCAGTTGCCATTTCCCATCCCCTCGTTGACGAGCCCACTGACCATCGGTCGCTCGGTTTTTATCATGTCCTTCACCTCACCAGATTTCACTGGAACAGAAGGACTAAGTAAGTTTTCCCGATACTCTTCAAAATAGGTTAAAGCCTTTAATACGCCTTTTACTACGGCACGAGGCGTAATCGTTGCACCGGTGAACTGATCGAACTCACCACCGTCTTTTTTTACTCGCCACAGTTTAATAGGGGGATTGGTCAAAGAGCGTCCGGAAAAAGACAGAATCCAATTACTTTTTCTCGCATCCACTTTATCCCCCAGCCCTGGGGTTTCATTATGCGATAATACGCGTACTCCCGTGATTTCACCTGATTGTTTAATACCCACGATCAATTTCATATCGCCACCGTAACCATCGGTCACTAAAACCGGTAAAATGACGGCAACTGCTTTGTTTTTCCTGCGTGCGATATAGGCTTGACCTTTCCCATTCTGGCCTATCTTCGACGGGTTCAATAATGTCAATTTGTCATCCAACAACTCATTATCATACTGATCGTCTGCAATTATTTGCTTCAAGGCCCGCGCTTCTGCCATACGTCGTTGTTCTGCAATGGTATCCTTGGTATAGAGATAGATTCCCACCGTCAACAGTGCTGCGACCGTACCATAAAGCCAAAGGACTAATGCCGAACGACTTATTGATCGAGTTGTTTGCGTCATTGACTTAGTCCTTTTCCTTACGGGCATAAATAGCCGCCTGACCAAAGGATCTTGGCTGGGTATAATAATCAAGGAAAGGTGCCGCAAAATTCATTAACAGCACAGAAAAAGCAACGGCGTCCGGGTAATTCCCCCAACTGCGAATGACAAAGATCAAACTGCCGATGGCAATACCATATAGCAGCCTTCCCTTTAGGCTGGTAGCAGAGGTTACTGGATCGGTAATAATAAAGAAGGCGCCCAGCATAGTGGCTCCACTAAACCAATGAAATAATGGAGAACCGATACTGTCGATATTGAGCAACCCATGAAATATAAGCGACAGTAAAAGCAAAGCCCCTAACATGCCAAGCGGTGCATGCCAAGTGAACACGCGGCGATAAAGCAAGAATAACCCACCGACTAAATAACCCAGATTGACCCATTCCCAACCAGCCGCACCGAAATAGCCAAACGCCGCACGAACCCCAACGGATTGATGAATCAAATCCCCCTGATGCTGTTTGAACAAGTCCAGCGCAGTTGCCATGGTATAACCATCGACTAATGGTTGAGTCAACACAGGGAAAATCTGAAAGAAAGATTCGCTGAAGGATAACAGCGCCGGTTGGCCATCCACCAGATCACGTGGTGCAACCCAGCTGGTCATCTCGACCGGAAAAGAAATCAGTAATACGACATAGCCCACCATGGCAGGATTAAAGGGATTATGCCCCAAACCGCCAAAAAAATGTTTCGCTATAATAATGGCAAAACCAACGCCGACCAAGGTAACCCACCAGGGGGCGAGTGGCGGTAGCGCCAACCCTAACAATACCCCCGTGAGTACTGCGCTGTAGTCTTTCAAATAAAACCCTACCGGGCGGCCGCGGAGAAGAAGGGATAAGGTTTCAAACACCAAAGCCAGCAGTACTGCCCAGATAATATTGATTAGACTGCCCCAGCCGAACCAATAAGTCAGCATCAATAGTCCAGGAAGTGTGGCTAGCAGAACCAACCGCATCATCGATCCGGCATCGCCATCACTAGCAACATGAGGTGAACTTATATTGATCAGTGTCATATGCGGTGGCCTTACTTAGGACTCAATAGTCTCTGTGGTGCTTGCAATTATTTTTCCTGGCTCGGTATTTTTATCCATCGCCTGATCGGGCTTGGGTCTAGGTTTACGCTTAGCATCACGCTCTGCCTGCAAGGCTTCCTTACGTGCGACACGCTTTTCATGTCGCAATTTTGCACTGGCTGCCGCCTGCTGTTGCTGCTGCCGGGTGCGTATGTCGCCTTTCGCTGCTCTAAAATAATGCACTAATGGAATATTACTGGTGCAGGCATAGGCGCAACTACCGCACTCTATACAGTCGAATAAATGGTAACGCTGTAGCTTTTCCTGATCTCTACTTCTGGCATACCAATAAAGTTGTTGCGGAAGTAATTGCATCGGACATACCTGAGCACATTTACCGCAGCGAATACAGGCTTGCGGTACCGGGGGATCCGGAAATTCTTCTAAACTTGGCGCCAATACGCAATTACTGGTTTTAATAATCGGAACCTGGGCATCGGTAATAGTGAAGCCCATCATCGGCCCACCCAAAATCAAACGTGAGGACTTACTCTCGTCGTAACCCGTTTCTTTTAACAAGTGTGCTACCGGTGTCCCCATTAACACCTTATAGTTACCAGGACGGGCAATGGCTTTACCCGTCACAGTGGTAACCCTCGCCCCCATCGGTTTACCTTGGATAATCGCACGATAAACACCCACCGTCGTCGTAATGTTTTGCACCATCACACCAATATCTGAAGGCAATTTTCCCGTTGGCAGTTTTTTCCCTGTCACTAATTGAATTAACTGTTTCTCGCTACCGGAGGGATATTTAGTCGGAAATTCAGCAACCTCAACCTGAGAACCTGCCGCGGCCAGGCGCAACATCGCTACCGCCTCAGGTTTGTTGTCTTCAACTGCGATTACACAACGTTTGGGATAATCCAATAAATACGCCAAAATTCGTGCGCCCGTTACAACGTCATCAGCATGCTCGCGCATTAACCGGTCGTCAGCAGTAATGTAAGGCTCACACTCCATGCCATTAATAATCAGTGTCTCAATGGCTTTGTTTGAACGCGGCTTAAGTTTTGCATCAGTAGGAAAACCTGCCCCCCCCATACCGGCAATACCACAGCCACGAATTTTATTGAGCAACTCTTGCTTGGATACCTGCTCAAAATTATCAAATCCTTCTTGCTCAAGAGTCAGATGATCACCATCCACCGCCAAAATTAAACAAGGTGCGGTTAAGTTTGAAGGGTGCGGGACGCGGTGATCTTCAAAAGCAATAACGACACCTGAAGTCGGCGCATGCACAGGCAAACTAAAATGACCGTCCGGCTCAGCCAACAATTGGCCACCCAGTACTTTATCCCCCACTTTAACAACGGGGTGAGCAGGTGTACCGATGTGTTGCGAAAGGGGAAGAATCAAGCGGTCAGCAAAAGGCATTAGCGTAATAGGCTGTTCGGCAGACATTTGCTTTTGATCTGGCGGATGAATCCCTCCCCGCAGACGGTTGAACAGATTATTTAGCATGGCACATTACTCGCGCGTGATGTAACTACCGGATACTCGGGTAATTCCCAGCACCAATTCTGTGTGGTAACCGGTACCGGATACATAGCGATACAATTTTTTGAGCAGGTATCAACACAGAGTCCGCACCCCGTGCAGTCAGTATCTATTACGGTATGCATCATTTTTGTTGCCCCGATAATGGCATCAACCGGACAGGCTCTTAAGCACTTAGTACATCCATAACAGTCCGTTTCATCAATATAAGCGATCATTGGCCCGGAGATCACGTTCTCCTCATCCATTGCTGGCGGCTCGATGCCGAGTAACTCCGCAATTGCATTGATGGTTGCCTGGCCACCGGGAGGACACTTATTAATCGCCTCTTCATTACTGACAATTGCGTCTGCGTAATTAGCACAGCCCGGATATCCACATTGACCACATTGACTTTGTGGCAGTAAATCGCTCAACTGAGCAACGATTGGATTACTTTCCACGCGAAAACGAACGGCGGCAAATCCTAAAACACCGCCAAACAGCACCGATAAACTTCCAAGCGCTACCAAAGCAGATAACAAAGGATAAGAAATCAATAGTGCATACATAGCGGGGGCTCCAAATAGATAGGGGGCTAGACCAGCCCGGCAAAACCCATGAAAGCGAGGGAAATCAAACTCGCAGCCACCATCCCTATTGCCGTTCCCTGTAGTGCAACCGGTACATCGGCGGCAGCGATGCGCTCACGCATTGATGAAAAAAGGACCAATACAAGGGCAAAACCTAATGCACCACCAAACCCCCAAAGCAAGGATTGCACAAAACTGTGATCCTTAGCCGTATTCTGTAATACCACGCCTAATACGGCACAATTACTGGTGATTAAAGGCAGAAAAACACCCAACACTCGGTATAGAACAGGGCTGGTTTTTTCAATAATCATTTTTGTTAATTGCACCACTGATGCAATCACTAAAATAAAGAATATGGTTTTAAGGTATTCTAGCCCCAACGGCACCAGTAACCAATGAAACACAAAATAGGCGCAGGCAGAGGCTAAGGTCATGACGAAAGTAGTCGCCACGGCCATACCAATCGCAGTCTCAACCTTATTTGAAACACCCATAAAAGGGCATAAGCCGAGAAATTGAGATAATACGAAATTATTGACCAATATTGCGCTGAGCAACAGCGCTGCATCACTAAGCACGAATCGCCCTCCTGCCGAAAAATGCATCTACCACATATATTATTGGTAGCATATTGTTAGTTTACCTTATTAAATGGCAGTCTTACAATATTGCGAATTGCTCAAGATCAATTATTCAATAAATGAATCGCTCACCTAAAATCATATTCACTCAGACATCCTGAGCACAGCCTAAGAATTCCAACTCTTCCCAATGGAACAATGAAAAAGTCGCTCGAATAAGCGTTAATGCATGATCAATAAACTCATCCCAAGCACAAATTCCGAGGTCATCACTTTGATTACCCTCCATTAAACGATGCATACTGGTAATCAAATTCAGAATTAACGCTCTTTGCTCAACTAAACCTGCCAAAGTACGCTGATTCATATCTTCATTGAGTAACGGTAAAAGATAAGCCGTTTCAAACTTTAGATGCGCATCAATTCGACTTTGTAAGCTGGAAAATAACCGATTAATCATACCGTTTGACCGTTTAGGGCTATATTCTACCGTCAGCAGCATTTCTTCAAATCTCTCCAGGAGACCAATCATATCTTTTTGTTTCTTATGTATTTTCTTTAAAACCAACTGCCCCTTACTCATGGTTCTCTCCAGAATTATTTTGCCGCCAAAGACTTGATCGGCGCTCATCACCAAGCAACTGGTGAATCCGAAGCACTCTTCTAACTGGACACCAAGATACCAAATCACCAGGATAATGTATTTATTGCTTAATGTAAGTGCCCCTTATTATAAAGTCAATAACAATTTCCCTGAAACCTTCAATGAAAGGGGGCAAAAATAATAGGGGTATCAGGATTGGCCTGACTATGGGGTAAACAGGGGAAGTCAGACCAATTTTTCTAGATAGGGTGTTTTAAATACTACAGCGGCATTTAGCCATGGGACGCTAGCATTTTTAATAGCCTAAGCAATTCTTGTTTTTCCGCCTCCGAAAAGTTATTCGTCATATCTGAGTCATTTTCAAATACCAACGGGACAACCTCTTCCAAAAACGCAACACCCTTTTTAGTAAGGTGCAAAGCATAAGCTCTTCGATCAACCGCATGTTTTCTTCTCTCAACTAAGCCCCGTTCTTCAAAGCGGTCAATAATCTCTCCCAAGGTCGAACGCTCAATACCGTCGGCCTTGGCTAAGGCTGTCTGGCTAATTCCAGGATTATTACTGATCTTAACAAGTAAGCCAAATTGGCCCGGCGTAATGCTATTGAGATATTCTTTTTTTGCAAAATTCTGGAATAACGCGGTTTGAGCTCGACGTAGTTGATAGCCGATAATATTCTCTAGAATTCCTAAATTAATGGCGCTATCAGTGGAGTTTTTTTCGGTTGCAGCCACGACTATTTTCCTTTGTTATGCGAGGGTTGATCTAAAGCAGGCTATTGAATCATTTCCCACGCAACTCTGTCAAAAGATGTCAAATTCAGCCTTTAATGTTCATTACCCATAATGTAAGGCTTATAAACATTTTGTCAAATTTTATTTGCCTGTTTTATTTTCGTTCTCTCGCTTTAATTTTTTACCTATTACGGTTTAATCCCATTTCCCATAGCAGAACTAAAAGGGTCAGTTAGCAATTGATCCAACACAATACTGGGCTGAAATCATTATCAACCCCTATCCTGCTAGGTTACAATACCGCTCCTTTAAGAGGCAGAGTAAGTATGGCAAATAAAAACACCACCCATTTTGGTTATCAGCAAGTACCTGTGGAAGAAAAGGCTAAAAAAGTAGCTGAAGTCTTCCATTCCGTAGCCAATAAATACGATGTCATGAATGACCTCATGTCCTTGGGGATACATCGCATTTGGAAACGCTTTACTATTGAGTTAAGTGGTGTGCGCGCAGGCCAACAAGTACTGGATGTCGCTGGCGGTACGGGTGATCTTAGTCGTTCCTTTTCCCGACTGGTTGGTGACAAAGGACGAGTTATCCTCTCTGATATTAATAGCTCTATGTTGGAGGTCGGTCGTGACCGTTTACTGGACCAAGGTATCAGTGACAATATTGACTATGTACAGGCAAATGCCGAATGCCTACCTTTTGCAGATAATAGTTTTGATTGTATTACCATCGCCTTCGGACTACGCAACGTTACTGACAAGGATGCGGCTTTGCGTTCGCTAACCCGGGTCTTAAAGCCTGGCGGTCGGTTGTTAGTACTTGAATTTTCCAAACCTAATAACCCGATTTTTAGTAAAATTTACGACACTTATTCCTTTTCACTACTCCCAGCAATAGGAAAACTTGTGACAGGCGATGCAGACAGCTATCGTTATCTGGCAGAATCTATCCGGATGCATCCAGATCAGGAAACTTTGAGAAAAATGATGGAAGATGCAGGTTTAACGCGGTGTGAATACCATAATATGACAGGCGGAGTCGTCGCTATTCACATGGGGATTAAGCCCTAGCCTTCATCAAACCTGACCACTGATTAGCATGAGTCACTCCTTAATCAAAAGCACTGCAATCGCCCTTCTGGAAAAGACGATTAATAGCGCTTTACAGCTTGATCCAGCCACGCTCAAACGACTCGGAAAACTATCCGGTAAAACAATTCGGATTAGCTGTACAAAGCCATCCCTCAGTTTTTTGCTCATACCCCACAGAACCGGTGTCATGCTGCAAACAGCTCAATCGGCATCCGCTAACTCACCGGCTGATTGCCATATTAAGGGTGATAGCGTTTCATTACTAACCTTAATAACGGCTACGAATAAAACTGACGCGCTATTTAACTCAAATCTGACATTAAGCGGCAATACCGATACCGCTCAGGAGTTACAAGCTATCTTATCCGGCCTGGATATCGACTGGGAAGAAAAACTCTCTCACTGGGTTGGGGATATCGCCGCCCACCAGCTTGGAAACCAGACTCGATCACTATTACGTTGGAGTCAGCAAACCCTGAATAGCCTCATACTGGATACCGAGGAGTACTTGCATGAAGAATCCCGCAGCATGCCTCCCCGCTTGGAGCTGGAATCCTTTTACCAAGACATTGAACATTTAACGGTTGAAACAGATAGAATAGCCGCCAAGCTACAGCGAATAAAGGATAATATGCGACCTCATACCAAGATCAAACAGCCTACTACAGAGGACACTCAATCGTGACACGAATTAGCCGGCTGATCAAAATCGTCTACATTCTCAGCAAATACCGGTTAGATGTCTATTTTGATTTTAATCTGCTTCCTCGCCCCTTGCGCTGGTTATTTTTACTCGCGCCCTGGCGTATTTTCCCTACCTCCGATCAACCCAGAGCCGTGCGACTGCGCTTGGCACTTGAAGAACTCGGCCCGGTTTTCATTAAGTTCGGGCAAATGCTGTCGACACGTAGAGATCTGCTACCCGACGATATTGCTGACGAACTGCAACGCCTGCAGGACCAAGTCCCTCCTTTTTCTGGAGAAAAAGCAACCCAAATTATCGAAAAGGCCCTAGGCCAAAGTGTAGAGGCATTATTTTCCGAGTTTGATGCCAAGCCGCTCGCTTCCGCCTCAGTGGCTCAAGTACACAGCGCCGTAATGCATAATGGCGACCAGGTGGTGGTTAAAGTTATTCGTCCTGGCATCCATCGGACTATTCGTAATGACCTGGACCTCCTCTTCAGCCTTGCCCAGGTAATGGAAAAATATTCTGAGGATGGCCGAAGATTACGACCCATTCAAGTGGTGTCTGATTATGAGCGCACTATTTTTAATGAACTTGACCTACTGATTGAGGCGGGTAATACCTCGCAGTTGAGGCGTAATTTCCAGGATTCAAACTTGATTTACCTACCCCAAGTTTATTGGGATTATAGTCGCAAGAATGTGCTTGTTATGGAAAGAATTCATGGTATTCCGGTAGCCGATATCGCCGCTTTGCGTGCGCAAAATACCGACATGAAAAAGCTTGCCGAACGCGGAGTGGAGATTTTTTTTACACAGGTCTTCCGGGATAGTTTTTTTCATGCAGACATGCACCCCGGTAATATTTTTGTCTCTACTGAAATCCCTGCAGAACCCCAATACATTGCCATTGATTGCGGTATAGTTGGCAGCCTGACCCACGCTGACAAGAACTATTTGGCCCGCATTCTACTCGCTTTTTTTAAACGCGATTATCGACAGATAGCGACCTTGCACATTGAGTCCGGCTGGGTCCCGGAAGATACGCCGGTAGCGGAATTTGAAACCTCGATTCGCAGCGTCTGCGAACCTATTTTTGAAAAACCACTGAAAGATATTTCCTTTGGTCAAATTCTATTGCGCCTGTTTCAAACAGCACGACAGTTTAATATGGAAATACAACCGCAACTGGTGTTATTGCAAAAAACTCTGTTAAATATTGAAGGCCTCGGTCGACAAATTTACCCGGAACTAGACCTGTGGCATACCGCCAAACCTTTTATGGAAGACTGGATGAAACAGAGAAGTGGCCCCCCTGGTCTGCTTAAAGCCATGCGGGAACAAGGGCCGGAATGGTTAGAGCAAACATCAGAAGTACCACACTTAATTTTAGATGCGGTGCAGCAAATAAAGCGTTTCAAGGACTTTAATGAGCAACAAAGGCAAACACTAAAGCTGCTCACCAATGAAATCATCAGAGGGCGCAAAAACCAACAGCGGACTTGGCTTGGCATCACCAGCATTGCTCTGGCGCTGTTCGCCGCCACCAATAACTCCCCATTATTCCAGCAAGTACCTACGGCCAGCTGGATTGCTGGCTTGATAGGCCTTTATTTACTGGTGGGCAGGGGTTGACGAGCCTTATAATGATCAACCTGATTAGAGAGAATGAGAGAAACGATGACAGATTCATGGCTTGAACAAATAAAGTGGTCTAAAGATGGCCTTGTACCAGCAATTGCACAAGACTATCAAACTGGCCGGGTGTTGATGCTAGCCTGGATGAATCGAGAAGCCCTAGAAAAAACAATTAGTGAACAACGTGCTATCTACTGGTCCCGTTCGAGACAAAAATTATGGCGTAAAGGCGAGGAATCAGGACACATTCAAAAATTACATGAACTGCGTATCGACTGTGATCAGGATGCCGTGCTCATGCAAGTAGAGCAGTTAGGGAGCATCGCTTGTCATACCGGTCGCGAAAGTTGCTTCTACCTTCAGTTCGACCAACAAAAATGGCAGGCAGTCGACCCCGTAATCAAGTCACCGGATACCATTTACAAAAAATAGGGTCGAAAATATGAGCAATCTACTGTCTGAACTGGCAAAG
>JAIPFG010000054.1 GCA_021736745.1 Pseudomonadales bacterium | reverse complement strand
TCTGCGCCGCACCGGTGATCATGTTCTTTACATAGTCGGCGTGACCAGGACAGTCAACGTGAGCGTAGTGACGCTTCGGCGAATCATATTCTACGTGTGAGGTCGCAATCGTAATGCCGCGCTCTCTTTCTTCCGGCGCATTATCAATCCCGTCAAAGGCGACTGCCGTTCCACCCCAGGTCTCTGCACAGACACGCGTCAACGCCGCCGTCAGCGTCGTCTTACCATGGTCAACGTGACCTATGGTGCCTACGTTTACGTGCGGTTTGTTTCGTTCAAATTTACCCTTAGACATGATTAGCCTCTTAATTCAACTCGTTAATTGTTAAGCCTTATTGATAATCTGCTCAGCGATACTAGACGGCGCTTCTGAGTACTTTTCGAACTCCATGGTATAGGTGGCACGCCCTTGTGTTGCCGAGCGGAGGTCAGTCGCATAACCAAACATTTCGCCAAGCGGTACCTCAGCACGAATAATTTTACCCATAGAGGAGTCTTCCATACCCTGCACCAAGCCGCGACGGCGGTTTAAATCCCCCATCACATCACCCATATTCTCTTCGGGAGTCACCACCTCAACCTTCATAATTGGCTCCAGCAATACTGCACCGCCATGCGTTCGCAGCTGTTTTGCCGCCATAGAGCCAGCAATTTTAAAAGCCATTTCATTGGAGTCCACTTCATGGTAAGAGCCATCATAGAGTGTCGCCTTTAACCCTAACAAGGGATAGCCAGCCAGAACACCATTTTGCATTTGCTCCGCAATCCCTTTTTCAACTGCAGGTATGTATTCCTTTGGTATCACCCCGCCCACAACTTCATTAACAAATACCAACTTATCGGCATTACTATCTTCAGCAGGCTCAAATTTAACCCAGACGTGGCCATATTGACCCCGACCACCGGACTGACGAACAAACTTGCCTTCAATATCACAGGTGTTGCGGATTGCTTCACGGTATGCCACTTGGGGCTTACCGATATTGGCCTCAACACTGAATTCACGACGCATACGGTCAACAATAATATCCAGGTGCAGCTCACCCATACCAGAAATAATGGTCTGCCCAGTTTCCTGATCGGTCTTGACGCGAAAAGAAGGGTCTTCCTGGGCTAACTTACCCAAAGCGATACCCATTTTTTCCTGATCAACTTTTGATTTTGGCTCAACTGCCACAGAAATAACCGGCTCCGGGAATTCCATTCGTTCCAGCGTAATAATATTGTTAGGATCGCACAGGGTTTCACCTGTAGTCACATCCTTCAAGCCAATCCCAGCAGCAATATCACCCGCCAACACTTCTTTTATCTCTTTCCGATCATTAGAGTGCATTTGAACCATACGGCCAATACGCTCTTTCTTATGCTTCACCGGGTTGTAAACCGTATCACCCGAGTTCAGCTTTCCGGAATAAACGCGGAAAAAAGTGAGCGTACCGACAAAGGGGTCTGTTGCAATCTTAAATGCCAGCGCCGCAAAAGGCGCATTATCATCCGCTTCACGCGAGGAAACAGTCACCTCATCATCAAGCACACCTTCAATTGCCTTAACTTCGGTCGGAGACGGCAAATATTCAATAACGGCATCCAATACAGCCTGCACACCCTTGTTCTTAAAGGCCGAACCACCCAGCACCGGAACAATCTCATTAGCCAAGGTACGAAGGCGTATCCCTTTTTTAATTTCTTCTTCGGTTAATTCGCTGCCTTCTAGATATTTATCCATCAGCTCATCAGTGGCCTCAGCCGCCGACTCCACCAAAAACTCACGCATCTCTTCGCAAACAGCCTGCATATCCGCTGGAATATCCTGATACTCAAAAGTCATACCCTGATCAGCTTCATTCCAGATGATCGCCTTCATCTTGACCAGATCGACAACGCCTTTAAACTCTTCTTCCGCACCAATCGTCATCTGTAGAGGCACTGCCTTTGCACCTAAACGTTCTTTCAGCTGTCTGACCACCATCATATAGTCAGCGCCAGCTCGATCCATTTTGTTCACAAACACCATACGCGGCACTTCGTATTTATTGGCTTGGCGCCACACCGTTTCTGTTTGCGGCTGCACACCGGAAGAACCACACAATACGACAACCGCGCCGTCAAGCACTCGCAACGAACGCTCTACTTCAATCGTAAAGTCAACGTGCCCCGGTGTATCAATAATATTAACTCGATGCTCAGGGAATTGAGCCTGCATGCCTTTCCAAAAACAGGTTGTAGCCGCAGAGGTAATAGTAATTCCACGCTCCTGCTCCTGCTCCATCCAATCCATGGTCGCAGCGCCATCGTGCACCTCACCGATCTTATGAGACAGACCTGTATAGAACAAGACCCGCTCCGTAGTGGTGGTTTTACCCGCATCGACGTGCGCACAAATACCAATATTACGATAACGATTAATAGGCGTTAAACGAGCCACAACTATATCCTCTAAATTTTGATTCTTTTAAATAGTTTTAAAAACGATAATGCGAGAAAGCCTTGTTTGCTTCCGCCATGCGATGCACATCTTCACGTTTTTTCACGGCAGCGCCTTTGCCCTCTGCCGCATCAAGAATTTCACCAGCCAACCTCAACGACATTGACTTTTCACCACGCTTACGGGCGAAATCAACCAACCAGCGCATGGCCAATGCCGCCTGACGGTCATGACGCACCTCTACGGGCACCTGATAGGTAGCACCACCCACACGACGAGACTTAACCTCAACCATCGGCTGAATGGTTTCGAGCGCTTTTTCGAAAACTTCTATAGGGTTCGCATTACCGCTTCGCTCCTGAACCTTGTTCAGGGCACCATAAACAATGCGCTCGGCGAGAGATTTTTTACCGCTGACCATGACATGATTCATAAATTTGGCCAACACTTTGCTACCGTACTTAGGATCAGGCAGCACTTCACGTTTAGCAATAACTCTTCTTCTTGGCATAATAATTACCTTAACTATTCAGGGTTTTCCAAGATACATCTCTTTCGAAATCACTTGGCCTTACTTAAGAGTGGCGTATTTTGTTTAAAGCACGCAACTCGATTGAAACCTTACTTGGGACGCTTGGTACCATACTTGGAGCGAGCCTGCTTACGGTCACTCACGCCGGATGTATCCAAACTGCCACGCACAGTATGGTAACGCACACCTGGTAAATCTTTTACTCGACCACCACGAATCAATATTACTGAGTGCTCCTGCAGATTGTGGCCTTCGCCGCCAATGTATGAGGAAACCTCAAATCCGTTAGTCAAGCGTACACGACAAACCTTACGTAATGCAGAGTTTGGCTTTTTCGGTGTAGTGGTATAAACACGCGTACAAACGCCCCGGCGCTGAGGACAGGACTGTAGCGCAGGCACGTCACTTTTCGCTACTTTCTTTTTACGTGGCTTACGAACCAATTGGTTGATCGTTGCCATTTAACACTCCAACTAGATAAATAAAAATGACAGGGTACACCCCGCCTAAATAAAGGATGCGAGATTCTAATGACCCCGCACCCATCCGTCAAGCAATATCATGCTGAGTTATGATCGCTACGAACTGGAAATGTTCAGCGCTTCAGTCAACGCCTGCTCCACTTCATCTGCACTGACTGTCGCAGCGCCTGTTTTAACCGCCGCTTCGGCAAGACGTTTGCGTTTACGCTCAGCATGATAAGCCAACCCTGTTCCAGCTGGAATTAATCGACCAACCACAACATTTTCCTTCAAGCCACGCAAATAATCTTTCTTACCGGTAACCGCCGCTTCAGTTAATACCCGCGTAGTTTCCTGGAACGATGCTGCTGAAATAAAGGATTCTGTCGCCAGAGATGCCTTTGTGATACCTAGCAATAACCGATCAAACTCAGCCGGTTCACACTTCTGTTTCTCGGCAAGTTCATTTGCCTCAAGCAGCGCATTGTATTCCACCTGATCACCCTTAATCAGACTTGTACCGCCCGCATTCGTCACATCTACTTTACGTAGCATTTGACGTACGATGACTTCGATATGCTTATCGTTAATGACCACACCCTGCAAACGATAAACTTCCTGAATTTCATCAACGATATATTCCGCCAGCGCGCTGACACCCTTTAGACGAAGAATGTCGTGCGGGTTAGAAGGGCCATCGGCAATTACCTCACCCTTCTCAACCTTCTCACCTTCGAAGACATTCAATACGCGCCATTTGGGAATCAGCTCTTCATAATGATCGCCGCCATCAGTCGGCGTTATCACTAATCGCTTCTTACCTTTGGTCTCCTTACCATAGCTAACGGTACCGGTAATCTCCGCCAGAATTGAAGATTCCTTTGGCTTACGCGCTTCAAACAGATCCGCTACACGTGGCAGACCACCCGTAATATCTCGTGTTTTTGAACTTTCCTGAGGAATCCGCGCGATAATATCACCGATCGCCACATCTGCGCCGTCGCTCATACTCAACAAAGCATTCGCCGGCAACATATAGTGCGCAGGCACTTCCGTACCCGCCAAGCATAAATCCTTACCTTTTTTATCGACCAACTTCACCATCGGCCGCATATCTTTACCTGCAGCAGGACGATCCTTTGGATCGATTACCTGAATATTAAACAAACCGGTGAGCTCATCCGTTTGATGCTTCACCGTGATACCGTCTTCCATTTCATGGAAAAGCACACGTCCGGCTACTTCCGTAACGATTGGGTGCGTGTGGGGGTCCCAGGTAGCGATTACCTGACCCGCTTTCACCTTGGCACCCTCCTTCGCTGTCAACAACGTTCCATAAGGAATTTTGTAGCGTTCACGCTCACGACCATGTTCATCTGCAATCGCCAATGAGCCCGATCGAGAAACAACGACAGATTCACCACCCTTGCGCTCAATGTGCTTCACATTGTGCAAACGCAATAATCCACCATGTTTAATCTGAACATTATCAACAGTAGAAGAACTCGAGGCAGCACCACCAATGTGGAAAGTCCGCATCGTCAACTGAGTACCAGGCTCACCGATTGATTGCGCAGCAATAACGCCAACGGCTTCACCGATATTCACCAAATGCCCTCGACCCAAATCACGACCGTAACAATTTGTACAGATACCGTGACGCACCTCACAACTAATTGGCGAGCGCACCAGAATTTCATCAATGTTATTCTCGTCGATCAGTTGTACTTTTTTCTCATCGATCAGAGTACCCGCTGGCAACACAATCTCATCATCCTTACCCGGGACAGTAACATCCCTGGCAACAACTCGCCCTAACACACGATTACCTAAGGGAACAACGATCTCACCACCTTCAATTAGCGGCGTCATCAACAGGCCATTTTCAGTGCCACAGTCATGATCCGTAACCACCAGATCTTGCGCCACATCAACCAGTCGACGGGTTAAATAACCAGAGTTGGCTGTTTTTAGTGCCGTATCCGCAAGGCCCTTTCGAGCACCGTGGGTAGAAATAAAGTACTGCAATACCGACAAACCTTCACGGAAGTTCGCGGTAATTGGCGTTTCAATAATGGACCCATCCGGCTTTGCCATCAGACCACGCATACCGGCCAGCTGTCGAATCTGTGCCGGAGAACCCCGCGCACCAGAATCAGCCATGATATAAACGGAGTTATAAGACTCCTGGTCCACCTCATTGCCATCGCGGTCAATTACTTTTTCAGTACCCAGCGTCGCCATCATGGCATTGGCAACCATTTCATTGGCGCGGGACCAGATATCAACAACCTTATTGTATTTCTCACCCTGAGTAACCAAACCTGAAGCAAATTGATCCTCAATTTCTTTTACCTCTAATTCGGCAGCAGAAATTATTTCAGCCTTTTCATCAGGGATCACAAAGTCATTCACCCCAATCGAACAGCCGGAAATGGTGGCGTAATGAAACCCGGTATACATCAGCTGGTCAGCAAAAATAACCGTTTCTTTCAAGCCAACGTTGCGATAACAACTGTTGATCAATCGCGAGATCGCCTTTTTTGTCATAGGCTGGTTAACCAGCTCAAAAGGGAGACCCGCAGGGACGATGTTAAACAGAATTGCCCGTCCCGCCGTTGTTTCTACTAATCGTGTTGAGCAAACATCATCATCATCCGTATTAATATCTCGCACGGTCTGGCTGATTCGAATTTTAATCTTGGCTTGCAAGTCAACCTGCTTAGCACCATAAGCTCGCTGCAACTCTTCGAGATCGGCAAAGCGCATACCTTCGCCTTTTGCGTTAATGCGCTCACGCGTCATGTAATACAACCCCAAGACCACATCCTGCGACGGCACAATGATCGGGTCCCCGTTTGCTGGCGACAAAATATTGTTGGTCGACATCATTAACGCTCGCGCTTCCATTTGCGCTTCGATTGTCAACGGCAGGTGTACTGCCATTTGGTCACCATCAAAGTCAGCATTATAAGCCGCACACACTAGGGGGTGCAGCTGTATCGCTTTGCCTTCAATCAGCTCAGGCTCGAAAGCCTGAATACCAAGCCTATGCAGTGTAGGCGCACGGTTCAGCATGACCGGATGCTCTCGAATCACCTCAGCCAAAATATCCCAAACTTCTGGCGTTTCACGCTCAACCATTTTCTTGGCCGCTTTAATCGTTGTCGCTAAGCCACGAAGCTCCAGCTTGCTAAAGATAAAGGGTTTAAATAGCTCCAGAGCCATCTTCTTCGGCAATCCACACTGGTGTAGCTTCAATCGAGGACCGACAACAATTACCGAACGACCGGAATAGTCTACCCGCTTACCCAACAGGTTTTGACGGAAACGTCCTTGCTTACCTTTGATCATATCAGCCAGGGATTTTAACGGACGTTTGTTAGAACCAGTAATCGCTCTTCCGCGCCGCCCATTATCCAGCAGCGCATCCACCGATTCCTGCAACATACGCTTCTCATTACGCACAATAATATCGGGAGCGCTCAGTTCAAGCAGTCTCTTCAGACGATTATTGCGATTGATCACACGACGATATAAATCATTCAAATCTGAAGTTGCAAATCGACCACCATCCAACGGAACCAGAGGTCGCAGGTCCGGCGGCAAAATCGGCAATACGTCCATTACCATCCATTCCGGCTTATTACCAGAGGCATGGAACGCCTCCATCAGCTTTAAGCGTTTGGATAGCTTGCGAATGCGTGTTTCCGAATTGATATCCGGAATTTCCTCACGAATCTTTTTGATCTCAGCCTCTAAATCCAACTCCTTCATTAAATCCTGGATAGCTTCAGCGCCCATTTTGGCACTGAAGTCATCGCCAAATTCTTCGAGTGCTTCAAAATACTGCTCATCGTTCAGTATTTGACCCTGTTCCAGGGTGGTCATACCAGGATCAATAACGATAAAGGACTCAAAGTATAGGACACGCTCAATATCACGCAGCGTCATATCCAGCAACAAACCAATACGTGACGGTAAGGATTTCAAGAACCAAATATGGGCAACGGGACTGGCCAATTCAATATGCCCCATGCGCTCGCGTCGTACTTTAGCCAGCGCAACTTCAACACCACATTTTTCACAAATGACACCACGATGTTTGAGCCTTTTATATTTGCCGCACAAACATTCGTAATCTTTAACTGGCCCAAAAATTTTGGCACAGAACAGCCCATCTCGCTCCGGCTTGAAGGTACGATAGTTTATAGTTTCAGGCTTCTTTACTTCACCAAAAGACCAGGATCGAATCATATCAGGCGACGCCAACCCGATTCGAATTGAGTCGAACTCGTCATCGTGCGCTTGCGCTTTTAATAGATTTAATAAATCTTTCATCAGTCACTTCTCCAGAAGGAGGTTTTGAATTCAGTTAGCCCCGCAGAGGCAATCAAAGCACAGCTGCAGGACTTATATACTTACGTTTAAGCCCTTAACGACTAGTCATGATCTAAGTCGATATCAATACCGAGAGAACGGATTTCCTTGACCAGCACGTTAAATGACTCCGGCATACCCGGCTCCATACGATGATCACCGTCTACAATATTTTTATACATACGGGTACGACCATTCACGTCATCAGATTTCACTGTCAGCATTTCCTGTAAGGTATAAGCAGCACCGTAGGCCTCAAGCGCCCAGACTTCCATCTCTCCAAAACGCTGCCCACCGAACTGAGCTTTACCACCAAGCGGCTGCTGTGTCACCAGACTATATGAACCGGTGGAACGCGCATGCATTTTATCATCAACCAAGTGATTCAGTTTCAACATGTACATGTAACCAACCGTGACCTTTCGATCAAACTCATCACCGGTCCGGCCATCATACAATGTGATTTGGCCACTTTCCGGTAGATCCGCCAGTTTCAGCATTGCCTTAATTTCAGACTCAGCGGCACCGTCAAATGCCGGTGTAGCAATAGGGACACCACGACGCAAATTGCCCGCCATTTCCAGAAGCTCATCATCGTCAAACTCGTTTAGATTTTCTTCTCGACCACCAAGCTTGTTATAAACTTGCTCCAACAGCTTACGCACCTCCGCAGCTTTGGCGTTAGCTTTAAGCATGGCATCTATTTTCTCGCCAATACCTTTAGCTGCCAAACCAAGGTGGGTTTCAAGAACCTGACCAACATTCATCCGAGAGGGAACACCCAATGGATTAAGGACAATATCAACAGGATTGCCATTTGCATCATAAGGCATATCTTCTACCGGCATAATGGCAGAAATAACCCCTTTGTTACCATGACGGCCTGCCATCTTATCACCTGGCTGAATGCGTCGTTTAGTGGCCAAATAAACCTTAACAATTTTAAGTACGCCTGGGGCAAGGTCATCGCCAGTTTGCAGTTTACGTTTTTTATCTTCCAGCTTCTCATCGAGCTCTTCGCGTCGATCGGACAACAGCACTTCAGCTTTTTCCAACTGCTCCGCCGCCTTTTCATCCGTAACACGAATTTTGAACCAGCTTTCTTTAGGCAGATCGGCCAAATATTCTTTGGTCAACTTGTCCCCTTTTTTCAAACCAGGAGCGCCTTCAACGGGCTTCCCAACCATGGTTTGCATTAATCGCTCAAAGGTTGCTGTTTCGACGATACGATACTCTTCGTTCAAATCCTGTCGGTATTCATCCAACATGCTTTTTTCAATTGAAAGTGCTCGCTGATCCTTTGGCACTCCGTCACGGGTAAAAACTTGAACGTCGATTACCGTACCGGACATTGCCGTTTTACAACGCAACGAGGTATCTTTAACGTCAGAAGCCTTCTCACCAAAAATAGCACGCAGTAACTTCTCTTCCGGCGTTAACTGGGTTTCCCCCTTAGGTGTCACCTTACCCACCAGAATATCTCCCGGATTGACTTCGGCACCGATGTAGACAATCCCGGATTCATCCAGTTTTGCTAATGCACTTTCACCGACATTAGGAATATCCGCCGTAATTTCTTCGGACCCCAACTTAGTGTCACGTGCAACACAGGTTAACTCCTGAATATGTATCGTTGTGAAACGATCTTCCTGTGCCACCCGTTCGGAGATCAGAATTGAATCCTCGAAGTTATAACCGTTCCAAGGCATGAAGGCGATACGCATATTCTGCCCTAACGCCAACTCACCGATATCCACAGAGGGACCGTCAGCAAGAATATCGCCACGAGCAATTTTTTCACCCTGACGCACTAAAGGCGTCTGATTAATACAGGTATTTTGGTTAGAACGGGTATATTTCGTCAGGTTATATATATCAACACCTGCTTCCCCGGAAGCAGTTTCCGCATCAGCCACTCGCACAACAATTTTAGCAGCATCTACACTGTCAATGACGCCACCACGATTCGCCACCACACAGACCCCGGAATCTCGCGCGACAAAACGCTCCATACCGGTCCCGACCAAGGGTGCTTCTGCACGCAATGTGGGTACCGCTTGACGTTGCATGTTTGAACCCATCAATGCACGGTTAGCATCATCATGCTCCAAGAACGGGATTAAAGATGCAGCAATTGAAACTACTTGACGGGGCGATACGTCCATCAGATTAACCGCTTCCGGCGGCTTCACTGTAAACTCATTTTGATGACGAACCTGAACCAGTTCATCTGTCAGATTACCTTTGGCATCTACCGCCGCACTCGCCTGAGCAATAATATAATCACCTTCATCAATAGCAGTGATATATTCAATCTCATCCGTCACCTTACCGTTAACAACTTTACGATAGGGACTTTCAAGAAAGCCATAATGGTTTGTACGAGCATACCCTGCTAATGAGTTGATCAATCCAATATTCGGACCTTCCGGTGTTTCAATAGGACAAACACGTCCATAGTGTGTTGGATGCACGTCTCGCACCTCAAAACCGGCACGTTCGCGGGTCAGACCACCCGGCCCTAATGCCGAGACGCGACGCTTGTGCGTCACTTCCGACAGCGGATTGTTCTGATCCATAAACTGGGACAACTGACTGGAGCCAAAAAACTCTTTAACTGCCGCAGCGACCGGTTTAGCATTGATCATGTCTTTAGGCATCAGGCCTTCCGACTCGGCGGTACTTAAACGCTCACGAACAGCTCTTTCCACTCGAACCAGGCCCACACGGAACTGGTTTTCGGCCATTTCTCCAACTGACCGAACTCGGCGGTTACCCAAGTGATCAATATCATCTACCGTACCGAAACCGTTACGGATATTAATCAGTGTTTTCAGTACATCAATAATGTCAGACCACTGACCATTTTCCGCTACCAGGTTTTTTGATGCTTCATCATTACGCTGACTGAAATAATGCCCATCATAGAGAACACCAGGGCCTTGTTCATCTTCTCGACCAATACGCCGGTTCATCTTCATACGACCGACAGCTGACAAATCATAACGCTCAGCGGTAAAGAACAAATTGTGAAACAAGTTCTCTGCTGACTCTTTGGTTGGCGGCTCTCCCGGACGCATCATTCGATAGATTTCCACCAACGCTTCTAGCTGGTTTTTGGATGAATCATTACGTAATGTGTCAGAAATAAAGGGGCCGCAATCGAGATCGTTCGTGTAAAGCGTTTCAATCACTTTAATATTGGCCGCTTCAAGCTGCACCAATATCTCTTCGGTGATTTCGGCATTGGCTTCACAAATAATTTCGCCCGTTTCCGGGTTTACCATGTCTTTTGCTATTACCTTCCCAAACAGGTATTCACGTGGCACTTCCAGTTTTTTGGTTTTGGCCTTTTCTATCTCACGAATATGTCGCGCTGTGATCCGTCGACCTTCCTCAACGATAACATTGCCTTTACCATCGCGAATATCAAAAGTGGCTGTTTCACCGCGTAATCTATTTGCTTCCAACTCCAGCTTGTAACCAGTTTTACTGAGATGAAACACGCTGTTCTCAAAAAACATCGCCAGAATTTCTGCGCCAGTGTAACCCAATGCACGCAATAAAATAGTGGCCGGCAATTTGCGACGACGATCAATACGAACAAAAACACTGTCTTTCGGATCGAACTCAAAATCCAACCAGGAGCCACGGTAAGGAATAATGCGAGCCGAATAGAGCAACTTGCCGGATGAGTGAGTCTTCCCTTTATCATGATCAAAGAATACACCTGGGGAACGATGCAACTGAGACACGACAACCCGCTCAGTACCATTAATCACAAAGGTACCATTATCCGTCATCAGGGGAATCTCACCCATGTAGACTTCCTGCTCTTTGATGTCCTTTACGGCTTTATTGGATGACTCGCGATCATAAATAACCAAACGCACCTTCACTCTCAATGGAGCCGCGAAGGTTACTCCGCGAAGCTGGCATTCCTTAACATCGAATGAGGGGACACCCAAAGTATAAGAAACGTATTCCAACGCAGCACTGCCAGAGTAGCTGGTAATTGGGAAAACCGACTGAAAGGCGGCATGCAATCCAACCTCTTCACGATTTTCAGCCGAACTATCAGGCTGCAAAAAGCTTCGATAAGAGTCCAGCTGGATAGCCAACAAATAAGGGATATCCATCACTGTCGGTAATTTACCAAATTCCTTACGAAGGCGTTTTTTCTCTGTATATGAGTAAGCCATCAGTATTCCTCGATCTTGTTACTAGCTTTCCGGTAACCCTTAGGACCAATGTCAATTCAGGGCTATGGGAAATTCAATTTGGCTTGCGGTTAATATGGTATAACCTGAGCCTGTACTTTTACTGCATTTAGCAACGGCAAAAGGCTGGCAGCGCAATGCACTGCCAGCCAATAGGCTAAAAAAGCGTTATTTGAACGATGGCAATTACTTGAGCTCTACGCCCGCACCAGCTTCTTCTAACTGCTTCTTAATTTCTTCCGCTTCTTCCTTGCTAGCACCTTCTTTTACGGTAGAGGGCGCACTATCCACCATATCTTTAGCTTCTTTTAAGCCAAGACCAGTAATGGTACGCACAGCCTTAATTACGTTGACTTTCTTTTCGCCAGCTGCGGTTAAAATCACATCAAACTCAGTTTGCTCAACCGCCGCTGCACCAGCATCACCAGCACCTGCCGCCGCAGGAGCGGCTGCAACAGCCGCTGCTGCAGACACACCGAATTTTTCTTCCATTGCTTCGATCAGTTGAACAACATCCATCACACTCATTTCAGCAATTGCATTTAAAATATCTTCTTTAGATAGAGCCATGACTCCAATCTCCTAACAAATTAAAACTGTTAATTGAAAAGCTGCTTAATTTAAGCTGCCTCTTGTTTTTGATCACGAACTGCCGCAATTGTACGCACCAATTTGCCGGGCACTTCGTTAAGGGTACGCGCCAGCTTAGCAACTGGGGCCTGCATCACGCTCATCAGCATTGATATCGCCTGATCTTTGGTTGGCAACTTAGCCAGCACATCGATTTGATCTGCTGCTAATAATTTACCACCCACGGACAACGCCTTAACCTCGAGTTGTTTATTCTCTTTGGCGAAGTCCTGAACCAGACGAGCAGCTGAACCTGGATCTTCTTGCGAAAATGCCAGAATCGTAGGGCCGATAAGTGCTGTTTGAATACACTCATAGTCGGTTCCTTCGACAGCACGCTTGAGCAGCGTATTGCGCACAACGCGCAAATAAACGCCAGACTCGCGTGCCCGCTTACGCAGGTCAGTCATTTGCTCAACTGTGAGGCCGTGATAATCAGCCAGCACAGCAGCCAGAGCGCTACTAGCAGCTTCGTTGACTTCAGCGACAATCGCTTTTTTGTCTTCGAGTCCTAATGCCACTTGCATTACTCCTATAATTTGTTGAGGGTTCCCAACGTTTTCATCACCCCGGATAAACCAGCTGGTTCACCGGGCATTAAGGGTGAAATAATACTTTCGTATTACGCCACAACATCTGCGCAGGTTGGAGGTTTAAGCTCCAGCGC
>JAIPFG010000053.1 GCA_021736745.1 Pseudomonadales bacterium | reverse complement strand
ATAGCATTCGCCACATCATTCGAACCATGGGCAAAAGCCATGCTACAGGCGGTAAACACCATTAATATGGCAAATACTTTTTCAACATTCGCAAAGCGGTCAACATTCTTATAGCCATAGGTATGGACGACCTGCTCTTCCGCTTTCACCCTACTGAGCAAAAATTTTCCAAGCACCATCACTACAAGCCCACCGATTAGCGCAAGCCCCAGACACTGCATATAACTCAGAGAGAGCCCCACATTTTTTAATCCCTTGGTGAGGGTCACCATGGAAATCATGACACCCACATAAAAAATATAATAAGGGATATATTTTTTTGCGTTTTCGTAGGGATTTTCCGTGCTCAGCACCAACCTTTGCACGCTTTTAAACAACATGTAGGAAATGGTACCCGCCATGACCGGCGACACCACCCAACTCGCCACAATAGTGACCACTTTACTCCAATGTACCGCATCCACCGAAATCCCTACCATTGCAAAGCCAACGATGGCACCTACAATCGAGTGCGTGGTTGAAACCGGCCAGCCAAGCATGCTAGCGATCATCAGCCAAAAGCCCGCCGCCAGCAGCGCCGATAACATGCCATAAACCAGCAATTCCGGTTTCTCGACTAACAGACTGGTATCGATAATGCCTTTCCGAATAGTCGAAGTGACCTCGCCGCCTGCCAGATACGCGCCGGCAAACTCGAATACCATGGCAATCAGAATAGCCTGTTTGATCGTAATGGCTTTAGAGCCGACCGAAGTCCCCATCGCATTCGCGACATCATTGGCACCAACGCCCCAAGCCATGAAAAGACCAAACGCACAGGCCAGAAGAATAAAAGTATTCGCATGTTCAATAATGATGCTCATAAGGCTGTCTACATTCTTATCGTTATTAAAAGAGGGAGTTAGCGTGCTATCAGCAGCTGTAAGCGGCTTCCAACCTTCTGGGCGCAGTTCGCCAAATCACCAATCCAATCGATGATTTTGTAGAGAAACATTACGTCTACGGGCGGCAAATCCTTTTCAATTGAAAAAAGTTTTGCGCGAATAGTAATCTCTATCTTGTCTGTATCATGTTCGATCTCGTTAAGCTCTGTGATCATTTTTTCAACCAGCTTAATTTCACGGCCCCCAAATGCCGTTTCAACCAGCTCATCCAGCTCATTGATTGCATTAACGGCCTGCTCCGAAGCCGCTAATGACCGTTTTAAATACTCAAAGACGGGCTCATGCAATTGCTCAGGAATTGTCATTTTTCGCCCCAGCATCAATCCCGCGATATCCTTCGCGCGATTAGCAATCTGATCCTGTTTGGCTAAAAGGGAAACCAAGTCCGAACGCGGTACGGGCAGGAATAAACTCTTGGGCAAATGCAATCTGATCGACTTTTGAATTTCATCGGCTTCATTTTCTAACTCGGTAATCTTGGCCTGTATCTGAGCGGCCTGCTCCCAGTCATTATGAAAAACTGCCTGAAAAAAGGTAGTGAGCTCCACTGCACATTGATGCGCGGTTGCAATATGCCGCTGCAGTGGTTCTACCGGCGAACGACCAAACAGATCGGCAAAAAACTTCCCAGTAGCCATAGACGATTTCCCATAGATTGTGTGTAAGGGGTTCGGATTATATGAGCATATCACCACGGGGCCAACCTACTCATGCAAAATCACTCACAAAACCCAACTCAAAAGCACATGAATTGATCTCGATTGGTGATAACATCTTTTATACAAACAAGAACCATTCTTATTTGTATAAAACTAACCCCGAGAGGCGCTCGCCCCCTGCTGTTAACAAAAGGATTATATCGCTTTATTACTTTCGTTTTTCTTTTATCTGCAACACTCGATATAAGCTATGCTGCTGACACAATTAATCTATTCTCCACCTGACAGACCTATTGAATAAAACCCGCGCTGGATGCTTTTTCAGTAACTCAGGGCTTGTTGATCTCGCACCAAAAAATCTTGCATACTCATTCAGCTTGATGCCTTAAAGAGCAGAGGTTATAAAAGCATATCCATGGTGGGACCAAGCAAGGCGATACAAATGGGTGCATTTATTCTATTAATAGTACCGATAAGGCTATAATTAAGTGGCAAGCCCTTAATCACTCATCATCAATTGTGAGCATCCATGCCGACAACCATTAGCGTTAAGGAAAACAAGCAACAAGGTCACCCGATACAACTGCGCAGTCTGCTAACCGATTTAGTTGCCGATGGGCGCTTAAAACAAGATGATGTCGAAAAGCTCTTTGTGGCTCAACGCAGCCCCGCACAACTGGCAAAGCACCCCATTGAACAAATTGCCGCTTTTGATTTTGCCGATCAAAAAAATCCAGGCCGCCCTCTGGATCAATATGCGATATCCGACTGGCTTGCCAAAAGAGCGGGACAAGATTACTTCCACATTAATCCACTCAAAGTCCCAGTAAAGAAAATTACTGAGGTTATGTCTTATGCGTTCGCCGAACGCCACCGGATACTAGCGGTTGCCGTTACTGATAAAGAAGTGGTTATTGCCAGCGCCGAACCTTATATTTCATCCTGGGAAACTGATCTCCAGCATGTTCTTCGCAAAAACATTCGTCGAGTGGTCGCTGCGCCCGGAGATATTCAACGTTACACACTGGAGTTCTACACCCTCGCCAAATCCGTTAGCAGTGCGGCAGGCGATAGTGGCAAAAGCTCAGAGATTACCAACTTCGAACAGATGCTTGAACTGGGTAACCAGCAATCACCCGACGCCAACGACCAGCACATCGTCAATATTGTGGATTGGTTGCTGCAATATGCCTTTTCTCAGCGCGCCAGCGATATCCACATCGAACCACGTCGTGAGCAGGGGAATGTGCGCTTTCGTATTGATGGTGTATTGCATCTCGTCTACCAACTCCCGGCCCAGGTGATGACTGCGGTGACCAGTCGGCTTAAAATATTAGGCCGCATGAATGTTGCCGAGAAAAGACACCCCCAGGATGGCCGCTTAAAAACCAAGAGTCCGCAGGGTAACGAAGTTGAATTACGCTTATCGACACTGCCTACCGCCTTCGGCGAAAAAATGGTAATGCGAATTTTTGACCCCGACGTCCTCCTTAAAGGCTTTCATGAATTGGGCTTAGCCAACACCGATTACGAGAATTGGCAGCAAATGACCTCACAGCCCAACGGTATTGTACTGGTCACTGGCCCGACCGGATCGGGGAAAACCACGACACTTTATTCAACCCTTAAACAATTAGCGACGCCGGAAGTAAACGTCAGCACCATTGAAGATCCAATCGAAATGGTGGAACCCAGTTTTAACCAAATGCAGGTGCAGTCTAACATCGATCTGAGTTTTGCCGATGGGGTGCGCGCACTGTTGAGGCAGGATCCCGATATCATCATGGTCGGCGAAATTCGTGATTTGGAAACGGCAGAAATGGCCATTCAAGCCGCCCTGACCGGCCACTTGGTTTTGTCCACTCTGCATACCAACGATGCGCCTTCGGCTATCACCCGCTTACTTGAATTGGGCGTCCCCCACTATTTGATTAAAGCCACTGTCCTCGGGGTGATGGCGCAGCGCTTGGTGCGGACTCTCTGCCCGAACTGTAAACAACCCAAGCCCACTGATGAAGAAGCCTGGACCCTGCTGACTAAGCCCTGGAAATCCAAATTACCCAAATCCATCTGCGGTCCGTCCGGCTGTTTAGAATGCCGCGATACCGGTTACAAGGGCCGTTCCGGACTCTATGAGGTGATGCCTCTAAGTAACAACCTAAAAAGCTTGATTACCCAGCAGTGCGATATCGACCAATTGCGGCAACAGAGCATAAAAGAAGGAATGCAAACACTACGGCTGAGCGGCGCGCAAAAAGTGGCTGCCGGGCAAACCACTATCGAGGAAGTACTGCGCGTTACGCCGGTAGTGCATGACTAAATTCGTTATCAGCAAAACGGCCGGCACCCCTGACCCGTTGCCGCTGAGTGATAGAAACCATTTATTCTCCTACAAGTAAAGAAACCCATGTTAGATTTACCTTTTTGTGACCTTAATCTCCCTGATGCACTCGGCCGGCTATTCACACAACAATGGGAAAGATTTATTTCCTCGCTGAGTGACCAACAAAAACTCAGCGTGGCTGATTATTTCAAGCAGCAGCCCACAAAAAGCCAGCAACTGGCAAAGACCTGGATCGCCAGTGATTTTGTCCTTGAGCAATGCGTACGCAATCCGGAAGTGTTTATCGATCTGTTAAACAGTGGCGATCTGGAGCGGATTTACCCACCTTCTTATTACCGGGATCGGCTAGCGGAGCTGGTCGAACACGTTGATTCTGAAGAACAGCTGATGACAATGTTGCGCCGGTTCCGCCAGCGTGAACAGATGCGGATAATCTGGCGCGATGTGCAGCCGACTGGTGAGATGACGCAGACAACGCTCGATGTATCACAAATGGCCGACGCCGTTATCGATTGCGCCATCAACTGGCTTTACCCTCAAGCCTGCGCCAAATGGGGCACACCGTTATCAACAGTCGATGGCCAACCCGTGGCACAACAGCTGGTTGTCCTGGGCATGGGCAAACTCGGTGCGCATGAGCTTAACCTCTCTTCGGATATCGATCTCATTTTCACTTATGAAGGCAAAGGGCAAACGGAAGGCGCGAGCAAGTCCTTGGATAATCAGGAATTCTTTATCCGCCTCGGGCAACGTTTAATCCATGTGTTAGACGCACGTACCGCCGATGGCTATGTTTTTCGCGTCGATATGCGTTTGCGGCCTTACGGTGACAGCGGCGCTCTCGTGTTAAATTTTGATGCCATGTCCGAGTATTACCAGTCACAGGGCCGCGATTGGGAGCGCTATGCCATGATCAAGGCCCGCGTGATCGCGGGGGACCAGGCGGCGGGGGCAAGATTAATGGAAGAACTACGCCCCTTTGTTTATCGCCGCTACATTGACTTTAGTGTTATTGATTCACTGCGCTCTATGAAAGAGCTGATTCGCCGTGAAGAACAGCGGCGCGGCCTGGAGCAGGATGTCAAACTTGGCTCCGGCGGAATTCGAGAAGTTGAATTTATCGCCCAGGTCTTCCAACTCATCCGGGGTGGTCGAGATCAGCGATTACAACAACGTAGTCTGCTCAAAACATTGCACATAATTGCTGATTTAGATTTACTACCGCCGCCTGTCGTCGACGGTCTGGTTGCCGCCTATTATTTTCTGCGCAACACCGAACATGCTTTACAAGCATTGCGAGACGAACAAACTCAGAAATTGCCGAAGGATGAACTGGCGAAGCAGCGCACCGCCTTTGCGCTCGGGTATCAGGACTGGCAAGCCTTCTTTGATCAATTGACTCTGCACCGCAATTTTGTTTTCGAACAGTTCAATCATTTGATTGCGCCACCAGAGAGTGAAGAGGCCAGTGAAAATACGAAAGCTTTCGCCCACTGGCAAGCGCTCTGGCGACAGGAACTGGACCCCAGTTTGGCGAAAAAAAGTTTGGCCGCACATGGTTTTGAAGAGACGGAAACCGTCTTTGATAGTCTTTCTGCACTCTATGGCAGCCGTAAAGTACAATCACTACAACCGATCCCACAACAGCGCCTTGATAACTTTATGCCACGAATGCTGGCAGCCCTGGCCAATGACAAACAGCCTCATCAAACCCTCAAACGGTTATTGGCGTTGGTGGAGTCGGTGCTGCGCCGAACGGCTTACCTGGTATTGTTGGTTGAAAACCCCAGTGCTCTCCAGCAACTGATCAGGCTTTGCTCCGCCAGCCCTTGGATTGCCGAAGAGTTGGCTCGCCATCCGATCTTACTCGACGAATTACTGGATGTGCGCGAGCTTTATCACCCTGCCGACCCCGACGCTCTGAAGGATGAATTAAGGCAACAGTTATTGCGAATACCCGCCGATGATGTTGAGCAGCAAATGGAAAGTTTGCGCTATTTTAAACGTGCCCATGTGCTCCGTGTTGCCGCCAGTGAAGTCAGCAATATGCTGCCTTTGATGAAAGTTAGCGATTACCTGACGTATATTGCCGAAGCCGTATTAAATGAGGTCCTGCAACTGGCATGGTCTCACTTGGTGGCTAAATATGGCACGCCACAAATGGCGCCCGGCGTGCATTGCGACCCAAACTTTATCATCGTCGCTTATGGCAAGTTGGGTGGTCTGGAACTGAGTTATGGCTCGGATTTGGATCTCGTTTTTCTTGATGATTCGCCATCAAATCTTTCAACCGATGGTGACAAACCGATTGAAAACTCCGTATTTTTCACCCGCCTGGCACAACGGATAATTCATTTATTAACAACCTTTACCGCCGCCGGCCAGCTCTATGAAGTGGATATGCGACTGCGGCCCTCCGGTGCCTCTGGCCTGCTCGTCACCTCGCTGGATGGTTTTGAACACTATCAACGCAATCAGGCCTGGACCTGGGAGCACCAAGCGCTGACGCGAGCACGCGTCATTGCTGGCTCGCCAGCATTACAGCAAAAGTTTGAGCTTTTACGCGCACAAATTTTAGCGCAACCCCGTGACGAGGCTGATTTAAAGCAACAGGTCATGGAAATGCGAAAAAAAATCTGCGAAACCCATGGTAGCGGTGGCGATGCCGAATCTGTTGAAAGCCAATTTGATCTTAAGTATGATCCGGGTGGCATTGTTGATATTGAGTTTATCGTACAATTTGCCGTGCTGGCATGGTCACAAAAGCATCCAAAACTATTACAATACACCGACAACATACGCATCCTGGAAAACTTAGAGCAGCTATCACTCATAGCCCCTCAGGATGCAGAGTCACTGCGAGAGGCTTATAAAGCATTCCGATCTGTTATTCATCGTCTGACGCTTGACCAACAGCCTGCTCGATTATCGGTGACAGAATTAAGAAAAGCCGATCTGGATTTACATCGTCTTGCCGTCGTTAAGATTTGGCAACTGGTGATGGCTACCACGCTGTAAATCTGTTTTAATTTTCTTTTCCCTTAGTTACGCGCAAAAAATGTACAAATTGTAGGAGTACGAGTATGACGCCGGCAGCAATGGCCGATCGAGATGGTCTGATTTGGTTTGATGGAGAAATGGTGGAGTGGCGAGAAGCCAAAACCCACGTACTGACACACACCTTGCATTACGGTGTCGGTGTTTTCGAGGGAGTACGCGCCTATCAGGGAGACAAGGGAACCAATATCTTCAGGCTTAATGAACATACTGACCGGTTATTCCGGTCAGCGCATATTCTCGGGATGGACATGCCCTTCAGTAAAGAGCAGCTGAATCAGGCTCAAATTGATGTGGTCAGAGAGAACAATTTAGGTTCCGCTTACCTACGCCCACTCTGCTTTCTCGGTTCCGAAGGTATGGGGTTACGCGCAGATCAACTTCGCACCCATGTCGTGATTGCGGCTTGGGATTGGCCCTCTTACGTTTCGCCTGAAATACGGGAAGTCGGTTTAAAAGTACGCACCTCCTCTTTCACCCGTCACCATGTCAACGTCACGATGTGTAAAGCCAAAGCCGTAGGCAACTACACCAATTCGATTTTGGCCTTGCGTGATGCGCTGGACAGTGGTGCTGAAGAAGCATTATTGCTGGACCCAGAAGGCTATGTTGCCGAAGGCAGCGGTGAAAACTTCTTTTTGGTTCGTAACGGCGAAATACATACACCTGAACTCACTTCCTGCCTGGAAGGCATCACCCGCGACACAATAATGCGGTTCATTCGTGACCTAGGGCTAACCGTTAGGGAACGTCGTATTACCCGCGATGAAGTCTATATCGCCGACGAAGCCTTTTTTACCGGAACTGCTGCCGAAGTATTACCTTTGCGTTCATTGGATAAGCGCGTTATCGGTACGGGCCACCGTGGACCTATCACCGAGAAACTGCAAACCATGTACTTTGACCAAGTTATGGGACGTCGTTCACAGTATCCGGAATGGCTCACTCCCGTCAGCTGAGCATCAGTCAATTGTTGATCAATGGGAAAGCCTAGCGGGTGAAAATTCTTGTCGTTGGACCTTCGTGGGTGGGGGATATGGTGATGGCACAAAGCCTCTTCATCAGCCTCAAGTCCAAGCATCCGAAGGCAACTATCGATGTGTTGGCGCCTGATTGGAGCCGCCCCATTTTACAACGTATGCCTGAAGTGAATCAGGCGATTGTGATGCCGGTTGGTCATGGCGCTCTAAAAATTGGAGAGCGCCGTGAAATTGGACTGAAACTAAAGCCCATCGGATACCATCAGGCTATCGTCCTGCCCAACTCATTAAAGTCGGCCATTATTCCTTTCTTTGCCGGCATTCAGAAGCGTACTGGCTGGCGCGGCGAAATGCGCTATGTCTTACTCAACGATATTCGTTTACTCAACAAAAAAAAATATCCCTTGATGGTTGAGCGCTTCGTGGCGCTTGCCGACGAACCGATGACGAAATTACCGGATAAAATTCCCTCTCCACATCTGGTCGTTAACAGAGACAATTTACAGGATGCTTTAGACAGGTTTACCCTCAACCAGAAAAGACCGATTCTTGTGCTTTGTCCTGGCGCCGAGTTTGGCGAAGCCAAGCGTTGGCCAGCAACTCATTATGCCCGCGTGGCGCAAACCAAAATCAACCAGGGCTGGCAAGTTTGGCTATTCGGCTCCGCTAAAGACCTAGCGGTTACCGCACAAATTCGATCGTCGCTTAGCTTGGAAGTGCAGGCGCACTGCACTGACTTGGCCGGTAAAACCAGTCTAGCGGATGCCGTGGACCTCATGTCATTGGCCAGCGCCGTGGTGACCAACGATTCCGGTTTAATGCATATTGCCGCCGCACTGGATCGACCATTGGTTGTACTGTATGGCTCCTCTTCCCCAGCCTTCACCCCGCCCCTAAATCAACAGGTTAAAATTCTTAAAACGGACATTGAGTGTAGCCCTTGTTTTAAGCGCGAGTGCCCTCTCGGCCACTTAAAATGCCTGAAAGAATTACCGGTCGAATGGGTACTGCAAGGGCTTGAGGGGCTGACTGCGGTTTCCTCAATAACATCCGAATAGGAATTACCGTTGCGCGCACTGATTATCAAAACCTCATCACTGGGGGATGTTATTCACACTCTCCCAGCAATCACCGATGCTGCCGAGCAGCTCGATATTCATTTTGATTGGGTGGTAGAAGAGTCTTTTGCGGAAGTCCCAACATGGCACAAAAACGTTGATCGGGTGATACCGGTGGCGTTAAGGCGCTGGCGAAAATCACCTCTTTCGGTTTGGCGTTCACAGGAATGGCGGCATTTTAAACAGGAAATGCGACGTCATTCCTATGAGGCTGTGATTGATGCCCAGGGGCTGATCAAGAGCGCTTGGCTAACCCGTTACGCTGAAGGACCCAGTTTTGGACTGGACAAAAAATCCGCTCGAGAGCCTTTAGCCAGCCGCTTCTACCAACGAAGCATTAAAATTGCTAAGCAGCAGCATGCAGTAGAAAGGGTTCGACAATTATTCGCAGCGGCTTTGGGCTATACCGTACCGCAAAGAATCGGTGACTATCAGGTTGATCGGTCCCGGTTAGGTGCAAACCCCTGTACGGGAGAATATTTGGTATTTCTGCACGGAACAACTTGGCCCACCAAGCATTGGCCTGAACACTATTGGCAGGCATTGGCGAAAAGTGCAACTCAAGCAGACTTTAAGGTATTGATCCCTTGGGGAAATGCAACGGAAAAAAAACGTGCAGAACAGATTAGCACCTGTTCTGACAATATCGAGGTATTACCCCGAATGGGACTGAGCACCCTTGCCACCATTTTGGCGGACGCAAAGGCCGTAGTTTCGGTGGATACCGGATTAGCCCATTTGTGTGCAGCCCTGGATACCCCGAATCTGACGCTGTACGGACCGACCCAACCTCAATTAGTCGGCACCTATGGGAAAAACCAACAGCACCTAGAGGCCCGCCTTTTAGAAAAAGGCGGGCAGAAGGAATCGTTTGCCGACCTCATGCAACAGCTTACCCCGGAATTAGTTTGGCGGTATTTGTCAGCGATCACGGAAACTCCGCGCCCATGAACATTGCTTTCATCCTGTATAAGTATTTTCCTTTTGGCGGGCTACAAAGGAACATGGTCAGTATTGCACAAGCATGCCAGGCCCGTGGTCATTCGATACAGGTTTATACGGCCAGCTGGGAAGGTGAAGTGCCGCCTGGCTTTAACGTTAAGGTCTTCAATATTTCTGCAATGACCAACCACAGCAGAAATATAAAATTTAATCGCTTAGTAAAACAGGCTATTGCAGATAATCCTGTAGACTTGCTGGTGGGCTTTAATAAAATACCCGACATTGACCTCTACTATGCTGCCGATCCCTGTTTTGCGGCCAAAGCTTATGAAGATTACAGTTTTTGGTACCGTCTGACGCCACGGGTCAAACATGCACTAGAATACGAAGATAGTGTTTTCAACGACAGACTAAAGACCCACATTATGCTGGTCTCTGCGCGTGAACAGGAAGTATTTCAACGCTACTATGGCACTCAGGAAGAACGTTTTCATGTGCTGCCACCGGGTATTCATCCTAGCCGTATTGCACCGGATAACGCGGCAGAAATCCGTCAGACATTCCGTCGCGAAGAGGGCATAAAAGACGATGAGAAACTATTACTTGCTCTTGGGTCCGGCTTTAAAACGAAAGGAGTTGATCGGACTCTGGAGGGTGTAAAATCTCTCCCTCAGCACATAAGACAACAGACAAAACTCTTTATCATCGGCCAGGATAACCCTAAACCATTTCAAAAGGCCGCCCAAGCCTTGGGAATCGGCGACCGCGTGTCTTTTTTCCCGGGACGCGAAGATGTCCCCCGTATACTACTAGGTGCAGATCTATTGGTTCACCCTGCATACCGTGAAAATACCGGCAATGTATTGCTAGAGGCGATGGTGGCAGGGTTACCTGTACTAACGACAGACAGCTGTGGTTATGCACACTATGTCAGTGAGGCCAATATGGGCATGATTCTTCCGACACCATTTCAACAGGAACTGTTTAATCAGGCTTTACTCAAGCTTTTGCAAAGGCCGCGCGAAGAATGGCAAGATAAGGGTCAGCAGTTTGCTCAATCTGCCGACATTTATCAACGCCCTCAACATGCAGCCGATATTATTGAGCTGTTGGGCCAGGAGAAAAAATGACCGTTCTGCACCTTGATGACCAATTGCAGCAGTGCTGGAAAAACCAGGACGTCTTTGCCTTGGTAAAAACCATTGAGGGGCAGGTTTATAAAGAGAAAGATAATCGCCGCGTGATTCGGTTTGAGTCTACAGGCCGCCCTTTATTTTTAAAGATACATCGCGGCGTCGGCTGGAAGGAAATAATCAAAAATCTGTTGCAGCGCCGAATACCGGTAATCGGTGCCACCAACGAATGGCGGGCGTTAAATTATTTGAAAGCTGTCGGCATCGATACCATGACACCCGTAGGTTACGGCAAAACCGGCATAAATCCCGCCAACCAGCTATCCTTTTTAATCACCGAGGAACTAGGCCATAGCACCACGCTGGAAACCTTTTGTGCCAATTGGGCAATGACGCCCCCTGCTTTCGGTTTACGCCTCGCGCTGATAAAAAAACTCGCCTCGATTGCCCGCACTATGCATGAACGAGGCATCAACCACCGGGATTTTTATCTGTGCCATTTTCTGCTGGATCTTGAACAGCTAAGCGCCAAAACAATCCGGCTATTTTTAGTGGACTTACACCGAGCGCAAATCCGCAGCAAAGTACCCAAGCGCTGGCTGATTAAGGACTTGGGCAGCCTCTATTTTTCCGCTCTGGGAATAGGGCTTTCACCAAGGGATGTGTTGCGCTTCATTCGTCACTATAGCCACCACAATCTGCGCTGGGAACTGGAGCAAAATGCAGCTTTTTGGAATCTGGTCAATCGGCGCGCTATCGCTTTAAACAGGAAGGCAATCCGTAAAAATATTGCTCCTCCCGGAAACAGAGAGAAGGTTTAACCTACTACCCATGCAGTCACTAAGCGAAATAGCATCCATTGACCTAACCAGCGAGGATGCTTCCGCCAAATTGCCCCTGGAACTGAACGCCACTTTAAACGGCAGACCGCAGAAGTTTACCTGCGTAGAACAATTCAGATTGTTACCGGCTAAAAGGGCTGTATACAAAGCATACGTTCACAATCGTCCAGTCATTATCAAGGCTTTTAACGGCATCGGAAGTAAAAAATATTTAACCCGTGAAATTACCGGTTTGCATGCCTTGACCGCAGCAGGAATACCCACTCCGACAATCAACGACAGCGGACTACTGGAAGAGAATAAAACTGAAGTTCTGATACTGGAATACCTTGAGGGATCAACTAGCCTGGGAGATTTGCTCTCTAACAGCGATCAGCCTACCCAATTGAACCTTTTGAAGAAGGCTGTCGTAACGATCGCCAAAATGCATAACCGGGGTATCAGGCAGGAGGATATTCACCCCGAAAATTTCCTGCTAAAAGAGGGTATTTGCTACGTTATTGATGGTGCATCGGTTATTTCCAGTGACAAGGGTCGAGCCCCACCCAGCAAAAAGTATCTGACGAATTTAGCCCTCTTTTGCGCTCAGATTGCACTGATTCAGCAATCCCTCGTGGATCAGTTATATATCCTGTATTGCCAGGAAAGGGAAACCGATTGCCAATTTTCGGCCGTTCAATTATGGCGCGAGGTAGTGATTCAACAAAAGCAACGTACCCATAGATATTTAGATAAAATTTACCGTGACTGCACTCAGGTCAAAGCAGAAAAAAAATGGCATCACTTGCTGGCCTATACCCGTCGATTCGGCTCTCCCGGCTTAAACGCCTTACTAGCAGATCCAGATGCATTTATTGCGCGCGGCAAACTGCTTAAGGATGGAAACTCCTCTACGGTAGCCTTGATCGAAGTGGAGGGTTTCTTTTATGTCGTCAAACGGTACAACCTGAAAAACATTTGGCATTGGTTATCCCGATGTTGGCGTGAGTCGCGTGCCTCCATTTCCTGGCGTAATGCAAACCTGCTACTGTTGCTCGGGATAGATACACCTTGCCCCATTGCCTTACTTGAGAAACGTTTTGGCGCTATCCGCCGGACGAGCTATTTCATTACTGAATATATTGAGGCCCCGGATTTACGTGCTCTGTTCGCTGCTCAGGATCCACCTACCGGTATACGAAAACAGATTAAGACTCACCTCAAATCCTTATTGAAAAAATTACAGATGGCGAAAATTAGTCACGGCGATTTTAAAGCCACCAATTTCCTGGTTACCAATGATCGCTTAATTATTATTGATCTGGACGCTATGCAGTGGCACAAAC
>JAIPFG010000052.1 GCA_021736745.1 Pseudomonadales bacterium | reverse complement strand
CATTCGCGACATTTCAATTATCGTGTCACCACCCGCTAAACGCCTTGCTATTAATACCTTTATTCATCGCCAGGAAAACGGGGTTCGCCGCGAAGCCATCAATCGTGAGCTATTGCGCGGAGGCCAGGTTTATTTGCTCCATAACGAAGTCAGCAGTATTGAGCGTAAGGCCAAAGAAATTGCTGATCTGGTGCCACAGGCACGCATAGGTATTGCACATGGACAGATGCGCGAACGCGACCTGGAAAAGGTCATGTCTGACTTTTATCACAAGCGATTTAATTTGTTGATCTGCACGACTATTATTGAAACCGGTATCGACATCCCCTCTGCCAATACCATTATTATTGAACGCGCCGACAAATTCGGCTTGGCCCAACTACACCAATTACGCGGTAGAGTCGGCCGCTCCCACCATCAGGCCTATGCCTATTTGCTCACACCACACCGAAAGAGCATGACGACCGACGCGCTCAAACGCCTGGAAGCCATTGCCAATGCTCAGGAGCTTGGGGCTGGCTTTACCCTGGCAACTCACGACATGGAGATTCGAGGCGCGGGAGAGCTTTTGGGCGATAATCAAAGCGGTCATATTCAGACAATAGGTTTTTCACTCTACGCGGAGTTAATTGAGCAGGCAGTAAACTCACTAAAACAGGGTAAGGCCTTTAACCTCGAACAACCCATACAGCATGGGGCGGAAGTCAATCTACATTTTCCGGCACTGATTCCTGAAACTTATCTTCCCGATGTGCATGCCCGCCTGGTTATCTATAAACGCATCGCCAATGCCGCCGATAAAAATGAACTAAGAGAATTACAGGTAGAAATGATCGATCGTTTCGGTCTACTGTCGCCCCCTATCACAAACCTCTTTGAAATAACGGAACTTAAGCTGCGAGCACACGCGGTTGGCATTCGTAAAATTGATCTGCATACTCAGGGAGGTAAAATTGAATTTGAAAACGAAACCCTAGTGCAGCCGGCACAATTGGTCGCCCTCATCCAAAAACAACCACAGGTATTTAAACTCGAGGGCGCCAATCAGCTTAAAGTAAAAATGGCGATGGATTCCGATGAGGAAAGAATTAATAAAACTCACGCGTTACTAGACCAATTGATTTGCCGTTAGCATAATAGCACTTCCGGCGATTGGAAAAGCGCTATACAACCTTCCATGGCTAGCCCATCATCAGGTTATTTAGGAACATAGATGTCGAGTATTAATCAGTCAAAAATCCTTAGAGCGATAAAAATTACTGGGCAAAAAGGATTGACTGGGCGTTTGTTGCAACCTTTACTCGCCCCCTACAGGACTATTACCAGCCTCACCCTTTTGACCATTACCACCTTATCTGTACTTAGCGGTCTCAGCTTGGCGGCAGCACTACCAGACAAATATCAAGAGAACTGGTATCAAATCGAAGTCGTGATCTTTACCCACGAATCGGGACTGACCTCAAATACTGAACAATGGCATGACCGGATCAATCTCAACTATCCTGAAAATTTACTGGTACTGAAGCAACCACAACCAGCGACGGTTTTACAATCCAATCCAAAACAACCGGAATCGGCCAATACCCTTGACGATACGACTTTAGACTCCATTCCCCCGACGGATGAGGAGCTGAAATCGCCAGAAAACGCCAAACCCTCTTCAGAAGAAGGGTCGTCCTTTACACCGACCGCTCAAGCAACACTGGCGTACGAGGACCGTCAACTCCAGGAACCAGGTCCGTCATCACTTGAACCGATTGACCTGGAGAAATTACCACAACCACTTAAACCGCCTACCGATCTCCGTGTGGCTTCTTTTATGCTTTTACCTGAAAGGTATTTCGAGCTCAACGGTATTAGTAAACGCATCGATCGAGCAATAGACATGCGTTTGCTATCGCATTTAGCCTGGCGACAACCGGTTACCGCTAATCAAAGTCAAGGGCAACCCGTTCTCATTCAAGCCGGAAAACAGTTTGGTTTGTCCTTTGAGGTTGAAGGACTAATGACGCTTCTGAAAAACCGGTACTTGCATATCGACACCGATTTCTTCTATTCAACCTTTAAACAAGCATTAATCAACAACGAAATCAGCTGGGGAATTTTTTCGGAAAACCAGAGGGAAGCAGATTCCTTTGATACTTTGACGGTTGAAAGTGACTACGCAAAGCCTTTTAATCTACTCGGGCAGACCCAGGATAACTTTCAGAGAGAAATCACTGCAGCTTACAAAACCGTAAAACGAATCAGTGAAAATGAAATACACTATCTTGACCACCCTTTATTTGGGATTTTAATTAAAGTGTCTCCCTACCAATTACCCGATCCAGTGTTGGAAATGCCGGACTTTAATCTGGATGCGCTACCACCAAGAAAAGCCATGCCTAGAGTATCGGAATAACCGCCAACAGTAACTCTCGCACATTGACCATCCCAGCATCCAGATGTACTTTGAGTGAACTAAGTGTTAATACCTCGTCGCTGCGCCCGGCCGCCCAGTTAACCACCAGGCTCAAGCTCGCATACTCCAACCCCAATTCTCGAGCTAAGCAGGCCTCGGGCATTCCGGTCATCCCAACAATATCACAACCGTCCCGCTCTAATTTATTAATCTCCGCGGCCGTTTCTAAACGCGGACCCTGGGTAGCGCCGTAGACACCGCCATCGTTAATGGGCATATTCAGACTGGCGGCCGCTTCAAGCAGCTTATTCCGCACATTTGGATGATAGGGCATTGTAAAATCAATGTGGCTCACGCGATCCTGCGAACCATCAAAATAGGTATGCTCTCGGCCATAGGTATAGTCGATGATTTGATCCGGCACACAAAGCTGCCGCGGGGCCATCTTTGAAGTAATACCACCGACGGCATTCATTGCCACTATCGATCTAACGCCAGCCTGCTTTAATGCAAAGAGGTTAGCGCGGTAGTTAATCGTGTGCGGTGGCAGATGATGATCTTTACCATGACGCGGTAGAAAAACCAGTTCGCGCCCTTTGAATTTACCAAAAATGAGCGGTGAAGAGGTTTCACCAAAGCGGGTTGTAGGCCATTGGCTTTCGAGAATTTCAATCCCCTCCAAATCGGCTAACCCCGTACCACCAATGACAGCTATTTCAGGTGTACGGATCATGCATTTTGCTCCTTATTCGTACAATGTTCATTTGTATTTATTTGGGTCGACTGCTGAGCCTCCAGTCGAACAGGGTCAGGCAAGTGTACCGTTGAGGTAGGATATGCCACATCGGCGTTATGTTCACTAATAATAGCCAGTATCTTCAACAAAATATCCTGTTTAATCACATGAAATTTGACCCAGTCCGTGGTCTTGGTAAAAGTATAGATAAAAAAATCCAGCGAAGAAGCCCCATAAGCATTGAAGTTCACAATTAACGTCTGGTTAGTATCGATCTCTGGGTGCTTGCTTAACATCGTCTTTACCGCGGCTACAATTTTTCCCACCTGGTCGGCATCTTGATAACGCAACCCTATCGTTTCGTAAATACGTCGATTGGTCATCCGTGAAGGATTTTCGACAGTAATGCTGGCAAAAGTCGCATTCGGTATATAAAGCGGTCGTTTATCAAAGGTACGGATACGGGTTAGTCTCCAGCCAATATCCTCAACCGTCCCCTCAATTTGACGATCTGGAGATCGTACCCACTCTCCTACCGCAAAGGGCCTGTCCATATAAATCATTAAACCGCCAAAAAAATTGGCCAGCAAATCCTTTGCGGCAAAACCAATGGCAATACCGCCAATACCACCGAAGGCCAATACCCCCGAAATACTGTACCCCAGTGTCTGTAGCATAACCAACACGGCGGTAATAATGACGGACAATCGCACAAGTTTACCGATCGCCATTACCGTGGTGGCATCCATTGCACCCTCAGGCCTATGATTCGACGATAATGCTGTCTCCCCCCGTTTGACAAAGTCAACGACGAACCATGTAAGAATGATAATCACCGACATCTCTCGAACTGGATCGATCGCAGCAAAAATTGCCGCCTCCGATTTAGCTGCCACTAGTTCTGCCGCCCAACTCAACCCAAATAACCAAATCAGCAAACTCAAGGGACGGCGGGCTGCAAGAACAAAAACATCATCCCAAAAGCCTTCCGTTTTATGGATATGATGAACAACTCGAGACAAGAGTTTAAGCGCCATAAAGTTCGCTAATAGCGTCAGAAAAACCAGTGCGAAAACCTGGGCCGCTAACACCCCTTCCTGCCCTAAACCGAGTTCGGCAAAAAAAGTTTTCATGTCCATTTATTATCCCTAAAAATCAATTGTTAACACCTTTCATAAGAACGATTCATGGCCTCCAGTCTTAGGTTAAAAACTGCACTGCGCGAACCGCTTCTCGCCAACGCACATCCGTTGACAGGTTATTACCGAACTGCCCCCGATGCTTTAAACGGGGCAACCTATTTGAGGAAGTTACCGCATTACGATTTAAATAATCCAATACTTCCAGGACACCCTTTCTATCGTTACAGACCAGCACCATATCACATCCGGCGGCCAATGCCGCCTCAGTCCGTTGGGTGAAGCCTCCGGCGACCGATGCCCCCTGCATACTCAAATCATCACTAAAAATGACGCCCTCAAACTTTAATTGTTGCCGTAAGATCTGTTGCAGCCATATCCGGGAGAAGCCCGCCGGTTTATTATCTACCGCAGGGTAAATAACATGTGCAGGCATTATTGCATCCAGCGAGTGCGCTAACCGACGAAAGGGTTTTAGGTCAGCACTCTCCATATCCGCCAACGTTCTTTCGTCAACAGGGATTTCCAGGTGTGAGTCCGCCGTGACACCACCATGCCCAGGAAAATGTTTCCCCGTTGCCGCCATGCCTGCCTCATGAAACCCATCAATAAAGGCCTGTGCCAACTCAACGATAATTCCCGTGTCATCGGAAAAAGCACGGTCTCCAATCACTTGACTTAAACAATGATCAACATCCTGCACTGGCGCGAAACTTAGGTCAATATCATGTACCAGCAGTTCGGCCGCTAATAACCAGGCAACCTGTTGTGCGCTTTGGATAGCCTGTTGCCGGTCTTTCAGATACAGCCGCCCCAAATGGTGCATTGCCGGTATTTTTGTGAAGCCTTCACGAAAGCGCTGTACTCGACCACCTTCGTGATCAACGGCAATAATGAGTTCCTGACGTAAACTTCTGATGTCACCAATCAGCTCATCCAACTGATTCTTTGAACTGTAATTGCGCGAAAAAAGGATAATACCCCCGACCTGAGGGTTAACCAACAGATCACGTTCTTGCTCGGTAAGACTGACGCCGGTTAAATCCAACATCAGGGGCCCAATAGCCATGTTTTATCATTCCTATTGTTATTCTCTAATTTTTATCAAATGGCTATTCTAAAGACAGCTACTTGGAGAGCCAAGCTCATATAGGGATTTTATCCAAAATCCCCACAGAAATGGCAAAAAGAGGTGACTTCGCGGACAGTTAGAGCGCTACCTCATCGTTGGGTTCAGTGAAATCTAGTGCTCACTGATTTCTACCGCACAGCCAATCGACACCAGTTCGAACAGTTCGATGATGTTGCGGTTGCGCATACGAATACAACCATGCGACTTTGGAATCCCCATGGGTTCCGAATCAGGCGTTCCATGAATGTAAATATAACGTTGCATGCTATCGACATTACCCAAACGGTTCTTGCCAACTTCCCGGCCACAGAGCCAGAGAATTCGACTGAGAATCCAGTCACGCTCTGGAAATTTCTGTTTCAATTTTTCACTAAAGACTTCACCCGTAAATCGACGCCCATTAAACACGGCATTGACAGGACGCCCTGCGCCAATTTTTGCACGAATATAATGATTACCACGCGGCGTCTGTTCACTCTCTTTCATTTCGCCGGCACCGCGTTCGGCCGAAGATATCAGATAAGTGTGTTGGCATACCGACTCTCGATAGTAGCGTAGCTTTTGCTCTTTCAGGCAGATTTTTATTAATTCATGCGACGACATGGCCAATTCGCCCAATTTTAGTTATTAATAGTCAATGCTCGATGTGAAAGTATAATTTTAAGCGCGTCCTCAATATCATCTACCAGAGTAATTAAGTCTCGATCATGCTGATTAATGCAGTTCTCAGCCATCATTTTCGACTCAATCCAGCCTAATAATCCTTCCCAATAATCGTAACCAACCAGGATAATAGGGATCTTAACAATTTTCTCTGTCTGCACCAGTGTCAGAGCTTCAAATAGTTCATCAAGGGTGCCATAACCACCAGGGAATATCACAAAGGCAATGGCATGCTTGACAAACATATACTTACGCACAAAAAAGTAGCGAAAATTAAGTGACAGGTCTTGGTATTTGTTAGCGCTTTGTTCGGCCGGCAGCTTAATATTCAAGCCAATTGACTCACCTTCATCCGGTCCATTTGCGGTCATGGCGCCAATATTCGCCGCCTCCATAATTCCTGGACCGCCTCCCGTTATGACGGGGATACCCTCCTTGGCAATACCATAGGCTAACTTCTCCGCCTGATGATAATAATCCGAATCAGTCCCTAAACGAGCACTACCAAAAATAGTTACCGCTCGGCTGAACTTCACCAGGCTTTCAGTACCATTGACTAACTCTGACTGGATGCGCAAGACACGCCAAGCTTCGCGTACTTTATTCTCGTCCATCGTCTAGCTCCATTTCAAGCAACAATTCACTAACCCGCTAACGATACAAATTCGCATACCGTCTGTTATTGAGTGTAGCGCTAACCACTCAGCCTCGCATCAGTATATTCCTATCAAATTTCCGGATGATTGCTATCCGTCATTAAACCTGTATATAATCACAGCCTGTTTAAATAAACAGAGATTCTTTATGGTTAAATTAACCACTCGCCAACATGAAGTGCTCGCTTGTATTAAAAAGCATATTGATCAAACCGGCTACCCGCCTACCCGAGCCGAAATAGCGCGTGACCTCGGCTTTCGTTCCGCAAACGCAGCAGAGGATCATCTAAAGGCGCTTGCGCGTAAAGGTGTTATTGAAATGATTAATGGCGCATCACGCGGACTTCGCCTGCTGGTTGATGAAGAGACCATACCTCAAGGCCTGCCTGTGGTCGGCCGTGTCGCCGCTGGCTCACCTATACTGGCGGAACAACACATCGAACAGTACGCCGATGTCAGTGCCAACTTTTTCTCCCCTTCGGCAAACTATCTGTTAAAGGTTCGCGGCGATAGTATGGTCGATGCGGGCATATTCGATGGCGATCTAGTTGCGGTCAAACAACAAAAAGATAGTACCAATGGTCAAATTGTCGTCGCGCGTATCAATGATGAAGTCACGGTAAAACGCTTTAAAAAGGAGCCGACTCAAATCTTATTGATTGCCGAGAATAAAGACTTTCAACCGATTCAGATAAATGAGCAAAGTGGTGATTTTGCCATTGAAGGGATCGTGGTAGGTGTGATCCGGCAAAGAGTAAACTGAAGTTATTTGGCCTTCCAGTGTGCCGGTTAACGTATTTTCCAGTACAAAATTTTTCAGTTGTCGCGTTAATGTAACGTCCGCGTTACATTATCCTCAGGTGGTATATCCTCTTCCTGAATCTGCCCAACAATTTTAATACCCGTATTAATCATTGCCTTGGCCACTTCCACACACTGTTCCTGTAGGTAAAACTTCACCTCATCGGAAAAGCTGACTCTAACCAAGGGTTCACCATCACCATCGACGCGCTGCAACGCGATTTCCCCATCGGCAAGCTCTACGATTTCATAGTAGGAATTGGACATACAACAGACTCTTCGGAACAAAACTAACAGCCATTCTAACATTCTTTCCTCTGTCTGTTGACCTTTATTTCGCGCAAGATCGAGCGCACGGGTTAATTGAGTGCGGCTCATTCTTCCGAAATAAAAACTGACAACTAAAGATATGGTTCCGTCCAGTCATCCTCCAATATGGAACATTGAGCATCGTACTCCAACACATTTACCTTTATTAAAAAGCTTTGATCCTGAGATAATTCGACATATTTGACTTGAGTGAAAACAACAATAAGCTGCCGCTGGATAACTGGTCTACCCTTTTGGTGCAGAGATGTGCCAGGCCATTTTCACAGCCAAGGCCTGGCACAACACTCCCAAAATGTTGCAGATTAAGGGCTCTCGCCAAAATCTTCTTTGAACTTTGCTACCAGCTTGGTTTGCCAGTCGGAAGTCGTGGCTAATTTCCCGAAGAAAAAACGCAGAATTTTCGGCTCTTCAACAAAGGTTAATCCACCAACAAGATCACGGTTTTGATAGAGCCATGCGATGCGGTCAACCGCATATTTAATATGGGACATGGTAAATACTCGTCGCGGCATCGCGAGTCGCAACAACTCCATATGCGCTATGGTTTCCTCACCGTTTTCCTCCCGTTGCTCAGACATAGTGCCGCGTTCCATTCCGCGAATTCCGCTAACCAGGTAAAGTGCCGAAGCCAGTGCGCCTGAAGGATATTCCGTCCTATCCAGGTGGGGCAGGAAGGCGCTGGCATCAATATGGCAACCCAGGCCACCTGCGGGGGTAACGACGGGGACTTCTTTTTTTTGCAATTCCGTTATCATGAAATCAATAAACTGCGGCCCTTGATTAACCATATCTTCATCCATGGTTTCTTCCAGCCCTACTGTAATCGCCTCCATTTCTCGAACTGACATTCCGCCATAGGTGAGAAAACCTTCCAACAGAGGAACTAACTCTCGAAGCTTGAGATAAACTTCCTCGTTATTCGTACAGATACCGCCCCCACGTGCACAGCCAAGTTTTCGTGCAGAGAAATACATGATGTCGCAAAGATCGGATATTTCACGGGTAATCTCGCGAATACTCTTTTCTCGGCAACCCTCCTCTCTGGTTTTAATGAAGTGAAGATTATCCGCTAACAGGCTGGCATCTAGAACCAGCAGCAAGCCAGCTTGGTCGCACACTCTACGAATTTGACGCATATTCTCCAGCGAATGAGGTTGCCCACCAATCAGGTTGGTACCGGCTTCGAGACGAACAAAGGGAATTTTGTCCGCGCCATGCTGCTCAATCAATGCCTCCAGTTTTTCAATATCCATATTGCCTTTAAATGGGTTATTACTCGTGACTTGCAAAGCTTCATCGATAAATATTTCTTCGACTCGTCCCCCATTCAATACAATATGCGCCTTGGTCGTCGTGAAATGATAATTCATTGGCACTATCGACCCGGGTGTTACAAAGACTTGGCACAGAATATTTTCGCAAGCTCGCCCCTGGTGAGCTGGCAGGAAGAATTTTTTATTGAAGAGTTCCTGAATTTTGCTTTCCATCCGATAAAATGTTTCGGAACCCGCGTAACTGTCATCGGCAATCATCATCGCTGACAACTGCTGATCACTCATTGCATTCACGCCGCTGTCGGTGAGCATGTCCAGAAAGACATCTCTGTTTTTCAGTAAAAAAGTGTTGTTTCCCGCTTCCGATATCGCTTCAAGACGATGATCAATAGGGACAAGGTTTAATTTCTGGATAATCTTGGCTTTGTGCATCTCCAGTGGGATGCTCTCTCCAGAATACAGTTTTACATCAGTCATGCATGATTCCCCTCGTTTCGTGATGTCAAGCAAACCCCTAAAAGCAGCACGCCCGCTAGAAAAGGTTTTCATATACCCATAATCAATACAGGCTTTCAGGTCAGCCGGATTCTACCCGAACTCATTGCGTGATTTGCCAGAGAATCCGTTGGGAACCCGCTCTTTTCTCAATTTCTTGATGAGGGTCAAACAATAGTCAACGAAGAAGCCAGAACAACCTAGCGGATAGGACATTGGTGTGGCTATCTACCCGAACCTGGAATGAGTGATTTTAGCCCCTACAGGATCAATTGAGCATTGCCGCCCGGGGTTATTTAGAAACTGATTCTCAGCCGATAAGGCCACAACTGGAGAAAATTACTTTTTCCCGGTTGTGCGCTCTTTCCATTTACCATCGACATAATAAGCTTGCCAACCGGTTGCCTTTTTATCGACTTCGCTCATTACATACTGCTCTTTGGATTTACGGCTAAAACGAATAATTGCGGGATTGCCGTCTGGATCCTTCAATGGTGCAGACAACAGAAAATGGTATTTAGGGTCAATTTCATCTCGGTGCGGAATGAGTTCACTCACCAAGGGCGCACGGGTTTCTCGGTTTTTAGGGAATTTACTGGCTGCCAAAAACATGCCTGCTGCACCATCACGGAGTACGTAGGTATCTTCCACTGACTCACAGGCAAGTTCCGGCATTGGGACTGGATCCATCTTGGGGGGAGCCGCTTCACCATTGCGTAATAGCTTTCGGGTATTTTTACAATCGCTGGCAGTACACCCAAAATACTTGCCAAAACGTCCAGATTTCAACTGCATTTCGGCACCACACTTGTCACACTCGATAACCGGACCTTCATAACCCTTGATCTTGTAGCTGCCAAACTCTACCTCAAAACCAGGACAGTCTGGGCCATTACCGCAAACATGTAACTTACGCTCAGCATCGATTAAATAGCTATCCATTGCCGTACCGCAAAGCTGGCAACGATGTTTTTTACGTAGTAGTTTGGATTCCCCTTCCTCATCCTTCTCGACATCAACGGCTTCGTCACCGGGAGTCAAATTGATAGTTTCTTTACAGCGCTCCTTCGGCTCTAACGCATAACCCGAACAGCCGAGGAATACACCCGTACTGGCGGTTCTGATCTGCATATTTCGGCCACAGGAGACACATTTAATATCTGTTTCCGTCGGCGAATTGGGACGCATGCCACCTTCGCTCGACTCCGCTTCTGCCAGACGTTTCACAAAGTCGTGGTAAAATGCATCCAATACCTTTTGCCAATTTTTATCGCCATTGGCAATTTCGTCGAGAGAATCCTCCATCCGAGCGGTAAAACCATAATCCATCAGATGGTCAAAGTTCTCCACTAAGCGATCAGTCACGATATCGCCCATTTTCTCAGCATAAAACCGGCGGTTATGCTGTGATACATAGCCTCGATCCTGAATCGTTGAGATAATTGCCGCATAGGTGGATGGGCGCCCGATATCTCGTTTTTCCAATTCCTTGACTAGGCTGGCTTCGCTATAACGCGCTGGAGGCTTGGTAAAGTGTTGTTTAGGAAGCAACTCAACCAAACTCAATCCACTGCCAACTTTAAGGTCTGGCAGTTCAACATCCTCATCGCTTTTATTCAGCGGCAACACTTTGAGGTAACCGTCAAATTTCAATATACGGCCCTTAACTTTAAGTTCGAACTCCCCTGCCTTCACTGTTATGGTTGAGCTTAAGAACTCAGCCCTCGGCATCTGGCAAGCCACAAACTGACGCCAAATCAACTCATACAAGCGCTCCGCATCACGCTCCATCCCACTCAACTGTGTTGCTTTGACCTGAACATCGGAAGGTCGAATAGCTTCATGCGCCTCCTGGGCGCCTTCTTTTGCACTGTAGGAAACGGGCTTTTCTGTCAGATATTTTTTGCCGAAACTGTTCTCAATATAATCCCGACACGCAGTTACAGCATCAACACTGAGGTTGGTCGAGTCGGTCCGCATATAGGTGATGTATCCCGCCTCGTACAGTCGTTGCGCCATCATCATGGTTTTCTTGACACCGAATCCCAAACGGGTACTTGCCGCCTGTTGCAGTGTGGAGGTAATAAAGGGCGCTCCGGGTTTTGAACTAGTGGGTTTATCCTGGCGATCCGTAACGCTGTAACTGGCTTGTTGCAACAAGGCGAGCGCCTTATCCGTTTGCTCTTTGTTGGCCGGACGGAAGGTTTTATCCTGTTGTTTCGTCACTTGGAATCGCAGCGGATTATCGGCCTGCGGTTTCAAATCGGCCTGAACCTCCCAATATTCCTCTGGTATAAAAGCACGAATTTCACGTTCACGCTCCACTACGAGTCTTACAGCGACCGACTGTACACGGCCCGCAGATAAACCTCGGGCAATCTTCGCCCATAACAATGGAGACACCATAAAGCCGACAACACGATCTAAATAACGACGAGCGTGCTGGGCATTGACTCGATCCAGATCCAATTGCGTTGGTTCTTTAAATGCTTCCTGAATCGCATTTTTAGTAATCTCATTGAATATCACACGTTTATAGCGCGACTCATCACCACCGATAACCTGTTGTAAATGCCAGGCAATGGCTTCTCCTTCTCTATCCAAGTCCGTTGCCAGATAGATTGTATCAGCGTCTTCCGCCAATTTTTTCAGTTCCTTAACGACCTTTTCTTTACCCGGCAAAATCTCATAACGCGCCTTCCAACCATTGTCGGGATCCACCCCCATCCGCGCAATCAGTTGCGTCTTTGCCTTTTGCTTTTTATATTTCTCCTTTTCTTCCGGAGCCATTTTTCGAGTTTTTGCTGCCTCCTGAGCCCGCGCCTTAGCATCCGTCGAACTGTTTTTTGCGCCGCCGCTCACGGGTAAATCACGAATATGACCAATACTCGACTTCACCACAAACTGGCTGCCAAGATATTTGTTAATGGTTTTTGCTTTTGCCGGAGACTCGACAATAACTAAGGATTTACCCATATATTAGAATTCTTCTTTTAGTCTAGCTGACCGAATAGTTAAAAAAATACCCCATAAAACAGGCCACTCATTGTTATGGCACCTGTTTCCGTAACAAAACTTTATGAAATTAGGAATAGCAAAGATTCTAAAAATAGCGACTTATTTTCTTCACTTTGTGCGGTATGAATCGACTTTTAAGTGAAACTTGCCCGTACTCCCTTTTTTAGCCTAAACCAGCTAAGAATCGAAACACAATAGCAATCTTATAAAAAATAACCAACATCCTATAACGATGGCAATGGCTTTAACTCCAACCCTTATGCAGTAAAATTTGCATCCATAGCACGACAGGAGTAAGTTTTCCGGTAGTCAATCAGAACAAAAGATCATGAAGATATCATTATCGAAATGGCATCACATAGCCTTCACTCTGTGGCTATCGCTTCTGTTTTGCACGCCCATCAATGCAGCACAGTATAGTATCGATAAGATCAGAGTACTGACGATAAAAGGGGCCATTGGCCCAGCCACTAACGATTATATTAGCCGAGGCATCGCCGGTGCGGTTACCGATACTGTTGATTTAATTGTTATCCGTATGGACACTCCTGGCGGCCTTGACAAATCCATGCGCAGTATTATCCAAGCCATTTTAGAGTCAGATATTCCCATTGCCACTTACGTTTCCCCTCATGGCGCTCGGGCAGCGAGTGCCGGTACCTATATCCTGTATGCCTCACACGTTGCAGCAATGGCACCAGCGACGAATCTGGGTGCCGCTACGCCGATTCAAATTGGCGCACCGACAATGCCTGGCACCCCTAAAAAGCCAACGCCGGGTCCAGAGCAAACGCAGGATGAAAGCGCCAAACCAAAGGTACAGGACGCCCCTAACGATGCTCTCA
>JAIPFG010000051.1 GCA_021736745.1 Pseudomonadales bacterium | reverse complement strand
GATCTCGGTAACCTTGGTATTTGTGCTCATCGAAAGAGAACTCCTTAAGTTGAGAATACTTTGGGTTTGGAGGCCGTTAGATTTAAGCGAATCTTCTGTGAAAAGCATAGACTCCTGCCATTCTCGCCAAATAACGGACAGCTTAATTTATTTACCGCTCGCTTCGGTCCTCTCACTCCTGCGCCCCCCCTAGCCATGATACAACACGATACACCGCAAAAGCGCGCTATGCCACATTATTGAATTGATTCCGAGATATTGAATTTTAATTGACACGTCACCCTTTGCGGCCATACTAAGCAGCTTTATCTAGACCTAAGAGCTGTTCGCATTCATTGATAACCTAGTTGCTTTTGATGTATCCCATACGAGTTGAAATAAAAACGTTAGTACAGCTTGCCCTTCCCGTTCTGGCTGCGCAACTGCTATTAGCGTCGACGAGCTTTGTCGATACTCTGATGTCCGGACAAGCCGGAACTGAGGATTTAGCCGGCGTAGGCATCGGTAGTTCACTGTGGTCCGTTTGCGCGATGTTTTTGTTGGGTGCGTTTATGGCAATAAACCCGGCGGTGGCACAGCATGGTAGTCGGGGGGAGTACCAACAGATTGCAAATTATGTGCAACAGGGGTTTTGGTTGTCGGTGCCGGTGGTTGTTGTATTGATCGGGTTGTTTAATGGTAACCAATATTATTTGCCGTTGTTGATTGAAGATCATCAAGTGCTAATGATTGCTTCTGGGTATTTGGACGGATTGTCTTGGGGGATGCCGGCAATTATTGGGTTTTTTGTTCTAAAACCCTTTAGCGAAGGTATGGCTTACACTCAGGCGCAAACGATCAGTGCGGCGGTTGGTTTAGTGGTCAATGTGCCTGCTAACTATGTTTTAATTTTTGGTAAATTGGGCTTTCCGGAATTGGGAGGTGCAGGTTGTGGTTGGGCCACAGCTATCTCATTTTGGGCAATGTTTGGTACATTGTTGTACTATACTCGCTATCACTCAGCCTTTAAACCAGTTCCTTTTTACAAGCGCATATATTTGCCGGACTGGCAAAAAATATCATTTTTAGTCAAGGTCGGATTACCCATCGCGCTGGCCATTACTATTGAAGGAAGCGCTTTTGCCCTGGTGACGCTTTTTATCGCGGGGTTGCCGGCGGAAGAGATTGCTGCTCATCAAATTGCAATGAATATTTCCTATTTAGCCTATATGGTGCCCTTTAGCATGAGCACCGCGATAACTATTCGGGTTGCCACTTATGTTGGGGTTGAATCCTGGGGGCAGGCGCGCCAAGTATTAAAAGCGGGCGTTCTTATGGCGCTTGTTGCGGGATTATTATTAGCGCTAGCCATATTCGTTTTTAGAGGGACACTGGCCGATCTCTATTCGAATGACCAAAAGGTGATTGGCATGGCGTCCGTGTTATTGCTTTTTTCCATGGGGTTTAAAATTTTTGATTCGATTGCTGCGCCACTACAGGGTGCGCTGCGAGGTTATCATGATGTGAATATGACACTGTTGGCTTCTGTCGTGGCTTATTGGTTGATTTGTCTGCCCATGGGATATGTCCTTGGGTTGACTGACTGGGTAGCGCCAGCGATGGGGGCGAAGGGCTTTTGGATTAGTTTGGTGGTAGGTGTCGGAACGAGTGCCGTGTTATTGGTTTTTCGTTACCGGCAAGTGAGCTGGGCTCACTTTAAGGTAAGCCCGAATTAGAAGAGGGGAAAAAAGGGTTATTTTTCCCGCGCCACTGCACGGTAACCAATATCCGTGCGGTAGTACATTTGTTCCCAGCTAATTTTCTTCACTAAAGCGTAGGCATTCTGTTGTGCTTTCGTAACGTTCTCACCAAGTGCGGTAGCACAGTGTACTCGCCCGCCATGAGTGACAACATCTTCGCCTTCCAGCCGAGTTCCTGCGTGAAATACTTTTTGCGATTCGGAGTTGCAGGAGTCGAGACCCGAAATAACATCTCCCTTACGGTAGGTGTTCGGATAGCCTCCGGCAGCGAGTACCACGCCTAATGCCGCGCGGTCATCGTAGTCAACTTCTACTTGATCCAAGGTGCCGTTGATGGCGGCAAGGCAGAGGGTCACTAAATCAGATTTCAGGCGCATCATAATAGGCTGAGTTTCTGGGTCACCAAAGCGGCAATTGTACTCAAGTACCTTAATGGAACCTTGCGGACTAATCATTAAGCCTGCATACAGGAAGCCTTTATAGGTATTGCCTTCGGCGGCCATTCCCTCAACAGTGGGCCGAATGACGGTTTCCATAGTAAGTTGATGAATCGCTTCTGTTACCACTGGCGCGGGGGAGTAAGCGCCCATGCCGCCGGTATTAGGTCCTAGATCCCCATTATCCCTTGCTTTGTGATCTTGTGAGGTAGCCAAAGGTAAAACATTTTTACCGTCTACCATGACAATAAAACTGGCCTCTTCGCCATGGAGAAATTCTTCAATCACAACGCGATGACCAGCATCACCAAAGGCATTGCCAGAAAGCATGTCTTCCACGGCCGCAATGGCTTCCTGCTCGGTTTGCGCCAGAATAACCCCTTTGCCGGCGGCCAAACCATCAGCCTTAATGACAATCGGCGCGCCTTTATCTTTGATATAGGCTATTGCAGGCGCTATTTCAGTAAAGTTTTGATACTCAGCCGTCGGGATATTGTGTCGTGCTAAAAAGTCTTTAGTAAACGCTTTCGAACCTTCCAATTGCGCAGCACCTTGGCTTGGCCCGAAGCAGGCCAATTCCTGCTGCTCGAAATAATCGACAATACCCCCGGCCAGCGGCGCTTCCGGGCCAATGATGGTGAGTGTGCAGTGTTGTTGATGAGCAAATTCAGCCAGAGCCTGAAAGTCCATCACGTCGATATCCACGTTTTTTACTTTGGGCTCAAGGGCCGTGCCAGCATTGCCTGGGGCCACATAGACGGTATTAACCTGATGTGATTGTGCAGTTTTCCAGGCTAGAGCATGTTCGCGACCACCGGAGCCGATAATAAGAATATTCATCGTATAAGATTTCTCGTTCTCAAATCATGGGACAGCTTACGAAAAGCAAAAGTAGCAGGTTTGCTATTCTATTTTGCCGCCAGTCTATTTCCCTAGTGCCTAAAATGGCGCATACCGGTAAATACCATTGCCATGCCATGTTCGTTGGCGGCAGCGATAACCTCTTCGTCGCGGATAGAGCCGCCGGGTTGGATAATTGCTGTAATTCCGGCTTCGGCAGCAGCATCGATGCTGTCTCGGAAAGGGAAAAAGGCATCGGACGCCATCACTGAACCTTTAACTTCCAAACCTTCATCTTCGGCTTTGATACTGGCTATTTTAGCACTGTATACTCGACTCATTTGGCCTGCGCCGATGCCAATCGTACGCCCGTTGCGAGCGTAAACGATAGCATTGGATTTGACAAATTTGGCGACCTCCCAGCAAAACAGCAGGTCAGCCAGCTCCTGCTCGGAGGGTGATCGCTGGGTGACCATTTTAAGCTCGTCTTCATTAACCATGCCCAAGTCTGTATCCTGAATCAAAAGACCACCATTGACACGTTTATAATCCAGATTGGCGGGACGGATACTGGTCCATTCGCCACTGGCCAGAACACGCACATTGGGTTTGCTGCTTAAAGCTTTGGCGGCCTGTTCAGAGACTGAAGGTGCAATAATGACTTCAACAAACTGGCGGTCGATGATGGTTTGTGCGGTATTCAAATCTAACTCGCGGTTAAAGGCGATAATGCCCCCAAAAGCAGAAGTGGGGTCCGTGGCATAGGCTTGATTGTAGGCATCTAATATATCGGAACCAAGTGCAACGCCACAGGGATTAGCGTGTTTAACAATGACACAGGCAGGTTCGGCAAAGGGTTTGACGCACTCTAAAGCGGCATCCGTATCGGCAACATTGTTATAGGAGAGTGCTTTCCCTTGAAGTTGTCTAGCTGTTGATACACTCGCGTCTTTGGCATTAGGGTCAATATAGAATGCGGCTTTTTGATGCGGGTTTTCTCCGTAGCGCATATCCTGAAGCTTGACGTATTGGGTATTATACGTACGAGGAAAATAAGCTGGTTCTCCCACTCTTGCACCAAGATAATTGGCAATGGCGCCGTCATAGTTTGCGGTATGTTCAAAGGCCTTGGTGGCAAGATCAAAACGAGTGGTTAGACTCAGGCCACCTTGATTGGTTTGCATTTCCTGAAGTACGCGTTGGTAATCGCTGGCATTAACGACAATGGCAACATCTTTATGGTTTTTAGCCGCGGCGCGAACCATGGTCGGCCCACCTATATCGATATTTTCGATAGCAGTGGCGAGGTCGCAATCGGGGTTCGCTATGGTTTTTTGGAAGGGGTATAGGTTAACCACCACCATATCGATAGGGGCAATGTCGTGCTCATTCATTACGGCGTCGTCAATGCCGCGTCGGGCTAGAATGCCGCCATGTATTTTGGGGTGTAAGGTTTTTACGCGTCCATCCATCATTTCAGGAAAACCAGTATAGTCTGAGACTTCAGTGACGGGAACGCCATGTTCCTTAAGCAAGCGATAGGTTCCGCCGGTGGATAAAATTTCTACTTGGTGAGCAGCGAGGCCTTGTGCAAAATCAACAATACCGGATTTATCCGAAACGCTGATTAATGCGCGTCGAATGCTGGTGATTTGGTCATTCATGGAGCAGTTACCCAATGTTGGTTCAGTAAAAGTTCGGTTTAATGTCAGAAAGGGCGATTTTGCTATGCAATCGCAAGAGGTTGCTAATTATGAGGATGTCTACCTTAAGTTACAAGGGCTGAGGCGGCCAAGTCGTTATAGCAAGTCGTATTGTTTCAATTTTTTTCTCAGAGTACCACGATTGAGCCCTAAAATTTCTGATGCTTTGGTTTGGTTATCTTTGGCATGTTTCATGACAACATCAAGTAAAGGCGCTTCTATCTCAGTTAGCACCATTTCATAGAGGTTGGTGATCGGCTGTCCGTCCAAATGAACAAAAAAGTCGCTCAATGAAGAATGTACACTTTGTCTGAGGGTTTTGGATTGGCCATTGATTTTATTTTCGGCCTTTTTCTGTATTGCCATATGTCGATTCCAAGTATCGCCCATCCTAGGCAGCGAGACGTTCGTTCTCATCCAGATTTTGAAAAATACTACTGATATAACTGTTTTGTTCAGTCACGGACTGAAGCGAATTAAACTGGCTGCTGTAACACGCCCCTTGTGGAAGATGAGCAAGGTACCAACCAAAATGTTTGCGTGCGATGCGCACCCCGAGGAACTCACCGTAGAAATTATGCAGTTCGGTTAAGTGCTGGACAATGACCTTTTTAATGTCTCCAATCATTGGAGGTTTTTGATAGACGCCTGTTTTCAGAAAATAGTCGATTTCTGAAAATATCCAAGGTCTGCCCTGCGCAGCACGGCCAACCATTATCGCATCTGCGCCGGTATAGTCTAATACAAATTGCGCCTTATCCGGTGTATTAATATCACCGTTGGCTATAATAGGAATATTGCTGCGCTGCACTACTTCGGCAATAGTGTCATATTCAGCACACCCTTTGAACCGACAAGCGCGAGTTCGGCCATGAATAGTCAGCGCTGCAATGCCGGATTGTTCAGCTATTTTGGCAATGGACAAAGCGTTCCTGGTGTCTTTACACCAGCCGGTACGTATTTTAAGCGTGACGGGAACGCTGACCGCATTCACGACAGTTTCGAGAATATTGGCGACCAATGCCTCATCTTTGAGTAGTGCTGAGCCAGCGGCTTTTTTGCACACTTTTTTTGCCGGGCATCCCATGTTGATATCAATAATTTGCGCGCCCTCGGCACTACAGATTTGCGCCGCTTGTGCCATCATTTGGGGATCTGTCCCCGCAATTTGTATGGCGTTCAATCCTATTTCGCCAACATGATTTAGTCGGTGCAGTGATTTGCGGGATTGCCATAAACGCTGATCTGAGGTGACCATCTCGGAAATAGACAGGCCAGCCCCTAACTGTTTGCAAACTTTTCTAAAAGGCAGGTCTGTTATACCTGCCATCGGTGCAAGAATAAGGTTGTTGTCTAAATGGTGTGATCCAATCGTTAACATTGTTGCCTAAAGGTTTTTGTCACTCTCGTTTTTATCAGATCAGCTTTTTTACTGATTTCTAATTAAAATTATCAATGAACACTAGTCGTAGCGCCGTGAAGAAATTGGATTCTATTTTCTTCATTGACACAGAATCAGCCATAGGGCAAATCATCAAAGGGTTCTGTTGGCTAATGGCTAAAAGCACCGGAGTTGGCAATAATACCTTGGATAATCGACTAATTAAAGAAAGATTAAACCTTAAAATTAAAGTTAAATTGATTGGCGACAAATAATGCCTGGTTTCTTAACGGGGAAAGTTTGATTCTAGCTGTACGCCATAGTTGACGGCATTATCTCCTGGATCCATGATTGAAAAAGAAAGGTGGATGGGTGTATTTCTAGGCATTTGTTTGAGTGAAATAGATTTGTCTAAGTACTCCTGTGGTTTCAGGACACGACTGGAAAGCGTCACGCCATTAATGTCGTAGAATGCCAAATTGATAGCGGGCATTGGTTGAGGTAATGGCGCACGATTATTAATAATGAGGTCTACTACCAGGACATTGCTATAGTCGGCATGTGTTTTTACCGTCAATCGTTCCGTTTGAATTTGTGAGGGTGCTATGTATTCGGTGATACGGCAACCCAAATAACGACAGGCGGTTTGGTACCATGGTCGCCATTTAGGGTTAATAGAGTAAGTTTCAATGTTGAACCAAAGCCACTGTGTTATCAGGAGTAATGTTGCCAGTAGGCAAGCCGAACCCCACAACCAAGGGCGGACAAAGCGTTGTTGTTTGGGGGCTAAAAACAGTTGTTCGATCGGTTCGCCGGCAATAACCAGCTGGCGGATATCCTCTTGGTCTGGTGTTGATGCCGGGCCAGCCTTTTTTATCGTAGTATCCGGGGCATTAGGCAGCTCCAGATCATTCAAAATTTCCGCCGCTTCTTTCCTGCTTGTACTAGGTGGTGGTGTTTTGGTGCTGGGATCTTCGCTATAAGCGAGGCCTTCCGTTTTGGCGTTGAAGACTTTGTAACAGACACCGCAACGCACATTGCCGTTGGCAATGGCCAAATGATCATGCTGGATGCGAAACAAGGTTTTACAGTGTGGGCACTTGGTTAAAAGGGAATCATCCATTTATATCGATACGCCCTTGAGAATATGCAACCTAAAGTTAACCTGTTTTGGTGCCGCTTAACAATACCCAGCCATCTTTTTCCTGTGGAGGCTCGAAGGTAAACCAAGCTTGATAAGCGCTGATCACTTGATCTGTTTGGGATGCCAAAATACCGGAAAGCGCAATTTTCCCTTTGGCGGTAACGAGTTTTTCCAGTGTGGCTGCCAGGGTAACCAAGGGGCCTGCAAGAATGTTGGCAATCAGTAATTCTACAGGTTGGGCATGGAGATCCTGTGGTAGACAGATGGCAATACAATCACTCGGTATCTTATTCTGCTTTGCATTATTGGTGGTTGCTTCGAGTGCTTGAGGATCAATATCAACTCCCCATATCTTGGTGCATCCGAGTAGAAATGCGCCAATGCCTAAGATTCCTGAGCCGCAGCCGTAATCTATTAATGACTTGCCGCTCAGTTTTTGGGCACCAAGCCACTCCAGGCAAAGTGCCGTCGTAGCATGGGTGCCAGTTCCGAAAGCCATGCCGGGGTCAAGCATGATATTAGCTGCACTGGGGTCCGGTGGTTGGTGCCAGGTTGGGCAAATCCAAAGCCTGTCGCTGAATTGAATAGGGTTAAACTGATCCATCCAGGCCTTAATCCAATCCTTATCCTCCAGGATTTCAATTTTATATTGAGGTAAGACGTTACCAAACTCCTTCAGCAAGGACTCAATGAGCTGGTCTATTTGGATCGAGGCATCAAATAACCCCATCACCCTTATCGCTTCCCATAAAGGTGTTTCACCGGGTTTGGGTTCAAATAAAGGCTGGTCGGCCGCGTCAGAAAGTGTTACTGCCAGTGCGCCCAGGGCTTCCAGAGAGGGTTCCAGCCGAGAAGCAACGTTTTTTTCCACCTCAAAAAGGATTTGAATCCAATGCATGATGCCAAAGTACCTTAATTTGCGCGTATGGAAGAAGGGTTTTTAGTCCGTCGGAAGCAAAGACGACAATTTCGCACAGATGGTTCTTTGTCTATACGCTACAACGGACTATGTTAGAAAGGAACAGTTGCTGGTTGTTTAGCGCCCGAGTTTCTTTTCCAAGTAATGGATATTAAAGCCACCTTTCTGGAAGTTTGTATCGGCCATAATTTCCTTTTGTAGATTAATGTTAGTGCGAATACCTTCAATCACGATTTCGTCTAACGCATTACGCATGCGAGCGATTGCCGTCGGGCGATCTTCGCCGAAGGAAATGAGTTTACCAATCAACGAATCATAGTAGGGTGGAATAGTGTAGCCGCTGTAGATATGTGAGTCGACTCTAATGCCAGGTCCTCCGGGGGCATGGAAAAGGTCAATTTTCCCGGGTGAAGGTAAGAATGTTTTGGCGTCCTCGGCGTTGATACGGCACTCGATCGAATGCCCGCGAAACTGGATGTCGGATTGTTTGATTCTGAGGGGGTTGCCACCGGCAATTAACAGTTGTTGTTTAACCAGATCTATACCGGTAATGAATTCTGAAACGGGATGCTCTACCTGTAAACGTGTATTCATCTCAATGAAGTAATAGTTGCCATCTTCATAAAGAAATTCGAAGGTGCCAGCACCTCGATAGCCGATGTCAATACAGGCTTTTACACAGCTTGCAAAGACAGCCTGCCGAGCTTCCTCGTCGATATCCGGGGCTGGCGCTTCCTCAACCACTTTTTGGTGGCGTCGCTGCATAGAGCAATCGCGGTCTCCCAGATGAATGGCGTTGCCCTGGCCGTCAGCCAGCACCTGCACTTCAACATGGCGTGGATTTTCTAAAAACTTTTCCAGATAGACGGTATCGTCACCAAAAGCGCCCTTGGCTTCCGTTTGAGTAATATGCTTGGATTTAAGCAAAGAAGCTTCCGTATGCACAACTCTCATGCCGCGGCCACCGCCACCGGCTGCTGCTTTAATAATGACCGGGTAACCAATTTTTTTAGCAATGGTTAGAGTACGGTTATCGTCCTCATCGAGTGGGCCATCAGAACCGGGCACCGTCGGCACACCGGCCTTTTTCATTGCAGCAATAGCGGACACCTTGTCGCCCATGAGCCGGATAACATCAGCCGTGGGACCAACAAAAGTAAAACCGCTTTTTTCCACGCGCTCAGCGAAATCAGCATTTTCGGCCAGGAACCCATACCCGGGGTGTATTGCCGTTGCGTCCGTGACTTCTGCGGCACTAATGATGGAAGGGATATTCAGGTAACTATCTTTGGATGCGTTCGGACCAATACAAACGGTTTCGTCCGCGAGACGGGCATGCATTAAATCTGCATCCACCTGTGAGTGGACAGCCACGGTTCTGATGCCGAGTTCCTTGCAGGCACGCATTATGCGCAATGCAATTTCGCCACGATTAGCGATAACAACTTTATCTAACATGAATAAAAAGTCCTTGCGGGCAGTCTGTTACGGATTCGCTTTGCCTGATAAATTTAAGCAATGATGACTAAAGGTTGATCGAATTCGACCGGTTCACCGTCTTCAACCAGAATGGCTTCAATGACACCACTTTTGTCAGCTTCGATTTGATTCATCATCTTCATTGCTTCAACGATACATATAGTATCGCCAATAGTGACGCTTTTGCCGACCTCTATAAAGGAAGGTGCGCCCGGTGAGGGTGAGCGATAAAAAGTGCCGACCATCGGAGATTTAACCGCATGTCCGGTGGGTTGAGCCGGTTCGGAGGCTGCGCCGGGTGTTTCGCTGGATGGGGCCGGAGCGGCAGGAGGTGGCGGTGGCGCAGTAAAATATTGAGGGGCTGCAACCACTTGGTTTGAGCGTCGGCTAATACGGACCGACTCTTCTCCTTCATTGATTTCAATTTCCTCGACGTCCGATTGTTCAATTAATTCAATCAGCTTTTTTACTTTACGTATATCCATTTTATGGTCTCTATCTTTTATATTTGTGAAATGGCTTGTTCAGTGCTTCTCTAATTGTTTGATGGCTGCCTGCAATGCCAGCTCGTAACCTTGTTGGCCCAGTCCGCAGATGACGCCCTCCGCAATATCAGAAAAATAGGAAGTCTGGCGGAATGATTCCCGTCGGTGCACATTGGAGAGATGTACTTCTATAAAGGGGATTTCGACGGCCAGTAAAGCATCTCTTAAGGCGATGCTGGTATGGGTGAAGGCGGCCGGGTTAAACAGAATAAAATTGACACCTTCCTGGCGGGCATCATGTATTCGGTCAATCAGTTCGTATTCGGCATTACTTTGTAGTACTTGCAGATGATGGCCGGCCGCTATGGCGATATCGGTTAATCGTTGGTTGATGTCGTCAAGAGTAATATTGCCGTATACGTCAGGTTCCCGCGTCCCTAAAAGGTTAAGATTGGGCCCGTTTAATACCAGTATGGTTGCCATTATGGTTAGAATTTCCGAGAATGGAGTGAAGGTTTTGTTGATTCGGGTAAATGGGGTATTTTGCCTGCACTTTAGGTATTTTTAAAGCCTTTTTGGTGCATTTGTCTTTTTGCTTTATTTTTATTGTTTCTGAGGGTACGGTTCAGAATAGTGTCTCGTTTAATGCTAGCTTTTGATCTTCAGCCTCTTTTGTAATAGCGTCCAGGTGTTCTTTCAGCTGGTTGGCGGTGATTTCCCCTTGAATGCGGTGGGAGCGAAGCTCACCGGATGAGGGTAAAAAGAAGAGTAATCCCGGTGGGCCGAATAAGCCAAAGTGGTCCAACAATGATTGATTCGTCCTCGAATTTTTAGTGATATCCGCACGGAGTAAAACAAATGGCTGTAGTGCTGTACTGATCTTTGGGTCAGAGAAAACATCCTGCTCAATAATACGACAGGAAACGCACCAATCGGCGTAAATATCCAGCATCACCAGCTGATTATTTTTCTGTGCTTGGGCAAGCTGAGTGTCAAACTCAGATATATTTGATATGGAGATAAAACGGTCCCGGACTAAACGAACGGTTTGGTGTTTAGAGGTATTTAAGTTGTCAATCGGTGTGAAAGGGTTATACCCGCCTTGGATTGCGCCTGCCGTGAGAATGAGGCCGTACCCGAGTAGTACTATGCCTACGAGCTGTGAGAATTGAGTGATTTTAAAGGCAAAAATGGCTTGGAAGGCCTTTAAATAGATGGCGTAGCCAACTAACAGCGTCATGGTCAAGGCGAGGATGATGGGGACAGGTAACAGTCGTTCTAGCATCCAGATGGCGACGCCAAGTAATAGCACTCCAAAAAATACCTTTACTTGGTTCATCCATTTTCCCGCTTTAGGCAAAATATCTACACCTAGGGTGCCGATAGCCAGAAGCGGGATACCCATGCCTAATCCGAGTGCTAATAATGCCAAACCACCCAAAACTGGATCTCCAGTGCTGCTGATATATACCAATGCGCCAGCCAGCGGCGCTGATACGCAAGGAGAAATGATCAGGCTTGAAATGACCCCGATGATGGCAACACCGATATAATTGCCGCCCTGCTGTTGATGACTGATTTGGTGTAGTCGTGATTGCAGACTGTTTGGCAGGCGAAGTTGATAAACGTCGAACATGGCAAGGGCAAACAGGACAAAAAGCAACGCGATGAATGAAAGAATCCAGGGTGATTGGAGCTTCATCTGAAGATTCAGTTCGGCGCCGAAATAACCGGTAATGGTACCTGCAATCGCATAGGTCGACGCCATGGCCAGCACATAAGTAAGTGATAGGGCGAATGCGCGACGCCGAGTCGGTTGACGGTCTTGGCCCATCACAATGCTGGAAATGATTGGCACCATAGGTAATACGCAGGGAGTAAAAGTCAGGGCTAGTCCGGCGATTAAGAATAATCCGACAATGCGGATCAAAGACGATTCTGTAAGTAGTGCCGTAAAGCGCTGTTCTTCAGTAATGTTTGTCGGGGAGTCAGCTACCGCCAGGATATCGGATGTTGGCGTTTCTTTTTCAATTCGTAATCCGCTTTGTTCCAGATGCAAATAGCGGTTCTGTGGTGGATAGCATAAGCCGGCATCGGCGCAGCCTTGGTAGGAAACACGTAAAATTGGTGCAGTTTCGGTGAGATGACGCGCCGCGTTAGGCAAGGTAATGGCTAAGCTGTCGTAGTAGACTTCGACATCGCCAAAATACTCATCATTTTTTTCTTTTCCCTTGGGGACTTCAGGAGAAAGGTTGGCGGTCGCATCGATTCTTTCAAACTGCAGTCGATGCTTGTATAAGTAGTAATCTGGTGCAATTTGCCAGAAGATTCTGATGGTATCGCCGTTTTGTTCAGCGGAAAGTTGGAAGGCTTGGTCAACCGGTAAAAATTCATGTTGCTGTGGCAGGATTGATTGCGCAGAACTGTTGCTAAAAAATGTCTGCTCAGTACTAGCTGCAAATGAGAGCGTCGCAAATTGCAAGAAAGCCAGTATAATCAGTGGAGCAGGTTTCAATCTGGATAGAGCGGATGACGTCATAGTAATAGATAGGCTCATTAAGAATACTTGCTCAGACTGCGCTAGTGTAAATCGGTTCGATCGGGAAAAGTTCGGCGGTGCGCATAGCTTCATTTCATCCTATTTATTGAACCGTTTAGACGAAAAATTACTCATCGGACTGGCACAATGGAAATAAAAAAACGCGGCTATTTTAACTTATTATTCATTTTGATAAATGTTTTATTTGCGGATGGTTTGGTGGCATCAGATATCCAAATAGAGCAGGCTAGTGTGCGTGAAACTTTACCGGGGCTGCAAATATCTGCCGCTTATATGGTGATTAAAAACAATTCGGAAAAGGATTTGCGGCTGGTTAATATCAACAGTCCCCGAATACCTAACATTGAAATGCATGAAAATCGTCACCAAGGTGAGATGATGGCGATGCGAAAAGTCGAGAGCCTGGTGATTCCTGCCGGAGGAGAGTTCGGATTCAGGCCCGGTGGCCATCACTTGATGCTAATGGGTTTGAAGCAACCGCTTATCAAAGGGGAGGAGGTCACATTGCGGCTGGTGTTTGAGGGTGGAAAGGAAGTGGAGGTGCTGGCGCCAGTGATTAGTCTCAATCACCCAATGGGTGAGCACCCTATGTCGCATTAAAATTCAGATCCAGAGATGAAGGAAATGATGAAAAACAATAAAGTGCTAGCACCCGTGATGGCGGTCACTGCTGTTTTGGTTTTGGTTTTAATATTAATGAGTCTTTACTGGAGTTCTGAGCCGGAGCCTTTTGATGTGATCGAACAGGCTATGATGAGGGCGGAAAATAAAGATCAAGGTCAAGTGGTGGGCTATACGACAACCAGTACGCTGATTAAAGTTGCATCAACCCTGTTGGAGAAACGGGGCGGTTATATTTCTA
>JAIPFG010000050.1 GCA_021736745.1 Pseudomonadales bacterium | reverse complement strand
CAGCTATTGGCGACTCAATGGTTGTGGCAATACAATAACGAACGGCCCAATATGGCCATTGGGGGAGTTCCTCCAAGGCGGCTGCTAGACGCCGCTTAACCCTCTACTGAAAAACTCGGTTATTAATGGGGGGATTACACTTCCCCATCAATAATAGTAGCGATTGGACAACAGAAAAGTATTGCTAAAGATGAAGTTAACGAAGAATTTTTTTGATAAGGGCAAGATATGGATAGATTCGTCTGGCACTCACTCTCCTGGAGTGAATGCATTATGACATTAAGAAGATCGCAACGAAGGTAATAGTGATCAACCCGGAAACGACAGGCATAAAGTTGCGGCGCACTAACTCCGCTGGAGTTACTCCAGCAATACCGGCATCGGCACAGGCGCCGAACGCCCAGGCAACAAGCGTGCCGCCTCCGGTAAAAATAGTGACCACTTGCCCCAAAGCAGCTAGTACGGCAACATCAATTCCGGCCCCAGTTGCCAGTGCCCCTGATAGAGAGCCTGTTAAGGGTAAACCGGAAAATCCAGAGCCATCCATCCCCGTAAGAAAGCCAATAAAAGTAATACCAAAACTGATCGCGGTGATATTGCCGTCGATATGTTTTCCGACATAGTTGCCTATGTCAAAAAGAAAACCAGGCGTGCCTTCTCCCATTACGACTGCTGCATGTTCTGGATTTCCTAAAAAGAAAAAACCAGCGATGGGAATAATGGGGGCGAAAATCTTAATCGCAAAAAAGAAACCATCCCTTAAATGCTCGGCGATACCCTCTAATGCCTGGTGACCCTGGTCGGCAAATGTTGATAGCACAAGCAAAGCGGTCGCCGTTCCGCCGAGTAGCGCCGTTGCCGCGCCCCCCCTAATTGCCTGGGTGGGATCAAAAATACCGCGGTAAACCATTAATACGGCAATGCTTAGAAGAACAACCGGAACACCGATGGCAAAAATTTTAGCAAAAGGGCCAGGAGGGATCACTTCCGGGTGTTGAGCTTGATTCGTCTTTCCAATAGAGGCAGACAGAATAATGTCCTGTTCACTGTCCGGGGCTTTAAGAACCCCAGATAAGGTATCGCGGCGTATTGTATAACAAGAAAGTGTAATGGCTACTGCGCCAGCGATGATTGAAAACAAGATGGTATAAGGAAGTAAATCGCTGGGATCTATACCCGCTGAGCTGGCAGTCAACCGGGTTGCGCCTTGAATGATAGGATCTGCTGAGAGCGCCATTCCGTGACCAGCCAGGTTCACTGATACGGCGGCGGCGAGCGCCGGCAAGCCAACCCGAATAGCTACCGGGATAAGTACCGTGCCAACAAGCGCGACGGCTGGGGTGGGCCAAAAGAAAGCGGCCGCAATATACATGGTAATGGCCAGCACAAAAAATGCTGTCCGTGGGCCAATCATTAGTTTTCTCATCGGAGCAATCATAATATGGTCTGCGCCATGAGCCTGTAGCGATTTGAGCATGGCCACCATCAGAGAAATAACGAGCATGATATCAAAGAGTTCTTTCCCGGCATTCAGGAGTGCTTTGGAGAGTATTTGGGTAGCAAATATCAAGGTATTAATGAACCCGCTGTCGCTATGGTCGGACAGTAAACCCAAAATGAAAATACCGGCTATCGAGGGGATGATGACGCCTCTACGAAAAGCGATCGAAATAAAAATAGAAAGGACTGTCAGAAGAAAGGCATAGTGCGAAATGGTAAGCTGTACTTGCTCCATGAGGCCTTACCCCTGTACTACGCAAAACGGGGAAAGATTATTTTCGGCTGTTGGGCTCATAGTTATCTCTTTGTTTTACGAGAATCGTTGTCGGAATCAAGCTTTCAGGATAACCCTGAAACAATAGTTGCTACTATCCAAAATTAATCATTTTGTTGAAATGGCTCTTCTTATTCATGGACTGACTTTATGCGCCAATGCCTGTACCTGTTATTCCAGGTTGATAATTGGCGCTTTTGTTTGCCACAGTCAGCTTTCTATTTGTTCCGGAGAAAATCCCTTCGGTGTTTGACAGAATAAAGGCACATTAAACATAAGGATTAATTGTATACAGTATCCAAAGTGTGTCAAGGTTTAATTACTCTGATTATCCGGTTCAATAATATTCCTGAGTGATTCAAAAGAATATCAGTTAAGCCAAGCCACCAAATTATTGCCGCAGAGCAGGCTGGCCCTTGGCGTAGTGTATTGGGGTCGACAAAGCCCTCACGCTTGATTAGCGTTTAAAATATTGTCTAACGCCACGTAGAGGCTAGCGTCTCTGAATGGCACCTTAAAGGCCTGCGAACATTGCTCAATGCGGGTCACATTATCTCTGATTTTTGTACGCGTGTAGACTTTGGCCTGTTCTGCTTTAGCTCGGGTCCGAATATTTTCTTCTATATCCACATCTGAGGTAAGCTCAATGAAAGCAGAGATGACGCCACCAGAATTAGCTATGAAGTCAGGTATTAAATGAATTCCTTGTTGTAGGAGTAACGGGAAGGTTTCAAATTCACAGGGATTATTTGCGCCTTCGACAATATAGCGGGTTTTAAGTTGTGGTGTGTTGTTGGCGGTGATTACGGAATGTAATGCGCAAGGGAAAAGCACATCGGTGGATTCAAAGAGGACATCGTCAGGATTATCGCTGACCAGCCGACCTTCAATAGCGAGCAAAGCTTGGGCCTTCTCAACCTGTTGGTTAATAAGGGCGGTTAAGAGTTCGTTGGAAATATCTTTTTCGAATCTCCAGGTGCCCGTATATTTAGGATCGCCAATTGCACAAAGGTGAGCACCATATTCAGAAAAGTATCGGATAACTGCGGCGCCCATGGCTCCAACGCCATGCACAGCAAAGTGTGTTTTGTCTAATTGACCATTATGAATCTTGATGATTGTCGCCGCGGATTCCGCAACGCCTAAACCGGCAATACCTTCTTTGTCGTAATCAGTGCCTCCCATTTCAACGGGTTTACCAGTAAAAGAACTGGTGGAACCTAATGTATCACAGGCCCAAACGGCATGTTCAGGTGCTGCGCCGATATCAAAACCGAAGCCTCCAAATATTCCGCCATTTTCATGCAAAAATGGTTTGCATAGCTCAACAAATCGGCGGTATTTTTGTTCAAATCCTGGACTTTTCGGGTTGGCATTAATGCCGGATTTTGATCCTCCGAGAGGAAGCCCTGCAGCGGCATTTTTTACTGACATCTTCCGGGCTAACATTTTTACCTCATCGAGGGAAAGACCTTCTCTAATACGTGTCCCCCCTTTGCCGCAAAGAGGGAGAGGCCCATTCTTTGAAATAGCGGTATTCCAGACAACAATAAAGCCTTCAAGATTCAAATCAGGGTCTCGAATAGTCACCTCCAGCTCAGGACCTCGAGCATTAAAACTCGCCCGAAGTGATTCGAGATTGCTATAAAACTCAGCTTGAGTGGATGGTTTTTCCATAATCGGGCCTCATCAGAATAAAAAGATTGAAATTAATTGGTTACGCCATAAAGGCTTAGGAGGGGTGTCGACCTTTGATGTGGTGCCATGCCGGTTTATTTCACGGGCGTTGGTGCTCGACGCTAACCACATCTCGGGTTTATTTTCCTCCAAGCTTACCGTTGAAAATTGCGGCGGTATTTTGGTCTAACCGTATGGTTTTGATGCTATTGTCTTTTTACTAAGAGACCGTTTTTATTATTTAGATTTGTGCCGGCATCTTAACCGATATTAATTGTATACAATATACATAAATAGTCAATAGATTTATTTCTGCTTTATTTAATGAATCAAGGTTAATGGAAAAAAATAACGGATTGCCATCAATCATATGATTGATGCAAAGCCTCATTTCAATCCAAGTAAAATTCCCAGGAAAAAATTTAGGTAATATGAAGTCCGCCATCCACCCGTATGGTTTGTCCCGTTATCTGGCGGGCGTCTGGAGATAATAAAAATTCTACAAGAGCGGCAATATCGTCGGGTTCCGCAATACGTTTTGTTGCTGCTTTTTCTGCGGCTAAATTCAGGGTCGATTGTGAAATTGCCCGGTGGCTTCCTTCATCTTTTCGGGTATAACCAGGAGCGACACAGTTAACAGTAACCCCGTCCGGACCTAATTGCACAGCCAGACATTTAGCGAGCGCTTCCATCGCCGATTTGGCGGCGGCGGTCGTAGGGAACAGAGCGTCAGCCTGGAAAAAATGGGTGACGAATGAACTTATGGCAACGACCCGACCACAATGTGATTGTCTCAAGGGGCCCATCGCCGCTGTGGCCAAATCGAAAAAAGCACCGGTCATTGTTTGGTAAGACTGATCGAGAATGTTTCTGTCTACCACGCCCAGCAATGATCTCTCAGCGAATCCCGCATTGCTCACTATCTGATCCAGACCGCCAAAGCACTCACAGGCTTTTTTAACTAACAGGGACGCGGCTCCTTTCTCGGATAGGTCGCTCAAATGAGTTTCAACGATAGCGCCTTTATTTCGGACATCTTCTGCCACCTCTGCAAAAAGGGCCTGTTTGGAGCCATCCTGTCCTCCCCGGGCGTGCATTAAAATTGACACGCCTGGTTTAGCCAAGCGGCGACAAATCGCTGCGCCGATACCGCTAGAAGCGCCCGTTACTAATAGAATGCGTGAATCCATAACCGATCCTTTGAGGTTAAAAAATACAGGGAATCATGTTCTGATAATTTTGAATTGATAAGCATGTTTCAATACTTTTGGTGAGTCGGAAAATATGTTCTTCGCTAATTCATCATGGCAACTGATTTTATAATCAAGGCCAAGGATGTTAAGGCGGAAAGCGAGAGCACTGAGTTTCGCACCAATCGGCCTCTAATTTTTGGGACGAGTCTGCTGGAAACCCAAAAGCCTATGAGTAATGCGGGTAGGAATATGATGCTGATCACTAATTGCCCAACTGCAAAATTACCAACCGCCGCCAGTGTAATCACTGAGATAGCCGCGCCAATAACAAAAAACATCGCTAGGGTGGAACGCACAACTGGGCCAGTTTCATGTTGATAAGCTAAAGCGATGGGTGGTGCTCCTATGGAGGTTAATGTCCCCATATAACCCGATACAAATCCTGCCGTAACCAGATTTTTAATAGAAGGTAATACCTTCCAGCCAATGACGCTGAGAACCACGGCAAATAAAACCATGAAGCCAAATATAAGCCCATAGGCAGGTAATGGGATGGCGGCTATGGTAAGACCAGCTAAAATTGTTCCAATGATTCTCCCGACAAGGGCAAAAGATAAACCGCGCCAAGCTATTGATTTCCATTCGCGAAAGGCAATGAGACATGAAACTATCATTGCCAGGACTAATAGGGGGCCAGGAACAAAGACAGGATTGATAATCATCAAAATTGGCGCTGAAATCATACCAAAACCAAGGCCTGTTGAACCCTGAACGAGTGCCCCCGTGAAAACGGCTAAAGTACCGAATAAAAAAATTGTCCAGTTGATGAGGCTAAATCCACTAGCTAGGCTGGTAATAAAGTTATCCATATACAGCTTTCCAATCAAGAATTACGAGGGCGGTGCGCCAAAACTCAGACGCGATAACCATCGCGCTTATTTGTAAAGTTTGCAAACAAATGATTAGCTGCTCAATGCCGTCATATCAGTACACTGTTGTTGCGATGAAACCTTCAAATATCCAGTGTGTTAAATAACAAAGCCCAAATGGAGAGGGTGTTAGTAAAACATCATCTATTTGGTTAAATTTGCCTGTGTTTGGATAGTTTGTCGCCAAAAATTTTAGTTGAATACGAAATGTATATAGTATACAACTTTGTGCTGGAGTCAATTTTTGCCTACTTTCGGTGGGTTTACGCTTTAGTCGGTGATGTTTTTTGAGGAGTTTGTCAGTAAGGATCGGTTTAATTTTATTTTGACGGTAATCGAAGGGATAAAGAAATCCAGTTAGGTTGGGGAGTTGAATCGAATGAGTGAAAATACGCTTATCTTAGAGCGGAAAATAGGGGCGGCAGAAGCTTATCTAATGCTTGCTACAACGATATTTTTGTGGGCATTAGGCGTTGTTATTGCGCGTGCCGTACATGAAGACATACCGCTAATTGGACTTTCCTTTTGGCGCTGGATTATTGCTTCGCTAATCCTGTTGCCCTTTGTTTGGCGGGAGCTAAGGGAGAAGTCGACATTAGTACGGGAAAGCATGAAAGTTTTGTCGGGGCTAGGCTTTCTGATGGTTGGTAGTGGAACGCTGCTGTTCTATTCACTTAACTATACAACGGTCATTAATGCGACGCTTGTCAATGCGACTCAACCAGTGGTCACGGCCTTTTTAGCTTGGGTGTTTTTGCGGGATCGTTTAATCGGTATTCAGATTGTCGGCGTTGTTTCTGCAGTCCTGGGCGTTGGAATAATGGTAACAAAAGCAAATCTGGACGTTATCTTAAACTTTGGGTTTAACAAGGGCGACCTTTTGGTGATGTTAGCGACTCTGGGTTATGCATTTTATGCAATTAATCTACGCAAATTACCGAAGCAGCTTGGACCTTTTACTGCTTTATTCATTATATTGATGGCAGGCAGTTTTTTCCTTTTGCCTTTTTATCTGGTTGAAACGGTCTATTTTAAACCCGTACACCTTAGCTTTAAAGTTATTGGTGCGGTTTTGGTATTGGCTGTATTTGTATCGATCCTGTCCATGTCGATGTGGAATTCAGCAAACCGTGTGGTTGGTCCAGGGCGAGCGGCCGTATTTGTTAATCTAATGCCAGTATATGGCACGTTTCTAGCCACGACCTTTCTCGGCGAGGAATTATTTTACTTTCATATTCTCGGTGCTTTTTTTGTCTGCGCCGGAATCTTGATGGTGGTTAGAAAACGTACGGGAAGTTAATAGTAAATGTTTGCCTAATTTTCAATTAAAACAAAGGCCATTTTCAGTCGTTGTTTGTAAAGAAATTCAGTGGGTTGAAGATCGACTCAATTGACCAGCGCAGTCTGTAATCTTCAATCACCTACTCTACATTTGATCATTTGGCGATCGTCGCCAAACTAACTCAACACTACCTCCGCACAAAAGAAGCTCAAGTTGAGCGAGTCACCATGCCGTTGATCAATTGCTGCCTAGCGTGTTAATTCGCATCCAATTCCGATCCGCCCATGTGGTCAGATTATTTCAGTATTATTTCATGTTAGAAACATAGTCCCAGTTCACTTTTACCTGGTATTGGAAGAGGTTCAGGAAGAGTTCATGCTATAGAATCAAACATAAACCGGGGGTATAGTGAAGGCGGGCAGTTACACAGAATTATTTACAGGGTCTGTTTAAGCAAAAGTTTATAATTGCGGCCATCCACAATTATACCGATAAGAATACCGAGGCTCTAACAATGCCACGTTTAGACCAGCTTTTGGGGATTATCCGAACGCCTTTTCTAGCGTTGACCCCTGTCTGTGTCCTTCTGGGTATAGGGAGCGCTTACTGGGTTAACGGAGCAATTCCGGTTGGCTACGTGGTACTGGTTTCTTGTGGTGCATTGATGGCGCATATCAGTGTTAATGCGTTCAATGAGTACACTGATTTTAATAGTGGCCTGGATCTGCATACCGAGCGTACGCCATTTAGTGGTGGTAGTGGTGTGCTGCCAGCAGCACCTGAACTAGTACCACTGGCTTGGTGGATTGCTGTTGGTTCTTTGACTAGCACTGCAGTTCTTGGAATTTGGCTGGTTATCTTGTGCGGAATTGCTCTATTACCCCTGGGGCTGTTGGGCATGGCTATTATTGTCAGCTATAGCACCTGGATTCAACGCCATCCATTACTTTGTCTGATTGCGCCAGGGTTGGGTTTTGGCCCATTGATGGTGATGGGTACCCATTATGTAATTCTTGGCAATTATGACGCGACCGCGATCAGTGCCTCCCTGATCCCCTTTTTCCTTGTGAGCAGCCTGCTTCTAGTGAATCAATTTCCTGATATTGAGGCTGACTCCCAAGTCGGTCGTCGTCACTATCCGATATTGATTGGACCTCATGCCAGTAGTTTCCTCTATGGATCTTTCCTGTTAGCAAGTTACCTTGTGCTGGTAGGTGGTGTGATTATGAATTTTTTACCCATCGCCAGCCTGTTAGGTTTGATAACTCTACCAGTTGCAGTGAAGGCTTTTGCCGGTTTACAACGTATAACTGACTCTCTTGAGGCTAGCGAACTTATACCCATAATGGCGATGACTGTTCTGTTAAGCCTGTCGACACCGTTACTGGTATTGGCGGGGTTGGTTTTGCCTAAATAGAATCAAGCTGGGGGAAAATAGCGGGTATAAAAGTAGTCTGGGTAATAAATGGGGCAGAGAATTACTGAATGAAAATTTGGAAGAAATTTAAGAACGCCAATGGAAACTGGTACATCAGCGGCCTACTGCTGGCGGATGTTATGTTGGGTTTCGTTGGAACACTAGGGTTCAATGCCGCCATGGATTGGACCAATACAGATCGTTTCTGCCTTGGCTGCCATAACCATGAAATACCTTAGGCTGAAGGCCAGTGATTCTGCAACCTGCCGTAACTGCCATAAGGCTCAGCGGATGAATCTGGCCTTGCAGTCCAGGAAGGCCCAAGAGGCTCACAGGCAGATATCGAATGGCAAAACCTGTATAGACTGCCACGAAGGCATTGCCCATTCACTCCCGGATAATACAACTGAGGATGAATTTGATTTTTAGCTCATGGGCCAATTTTCAGGCGGGGTAATCAACAAGTAAGGAAAGGGAGTGTACCAATGTATGTATTATTAAAGCTTTATTCAGTGTGTCGCGTGAGACGGATCTTTCTGAATTCTGTCAGGCACCTTTCTTTGATAACTGTTTATTTAGTGTCTTGTTTTTATTCGCTTAACTCTTACGGAATCGACTGGGGGAAAGTGAATGGAAAGCAGGTTCCCTTGTTTTACCCAGGGCAAGCATCCTGGGAAAGGTTGTTGACGCACTCAAGTCATAAAATAGGTGCCAGGAAGATTCGTAGTGGAATGAGCTGCCGTGATTGCCACAACGATGAAGAGGATGAATTGGGATCCACCCTGGCAAAGGGTGGGCATGATTTGGCCGAATCGGCGGCTACGCTTACACATACTAGTATTGCAGTGGAGGTCAAGGCCGCGTATGAATCCGGTAACCTCCATCTGCGGTTGTCCTGGCCTGCCGAGGAAAATGTTGAAGCTAGCTTTTCGATGATGCTTGGTGATGACAGCTACTCTTCTACTGCGCAAGTTGGTTGTTGGGCAGCCTGCCATGATGATACCAGAGGCATGCCCAGTGGTGGAGAAGCCATGTTAACCAAATATCTTTCCCGCTCTCGAACTGAAAACACTTCAACCGGTGGTGGTGTCAGTTACAAAGACGCTGACGAGCTGGCAGCGTTGCTAGCGCAGGGACAGTTTCTCGAATTATGGACAATTTCTTCAGCGGGTGTTGGAAAGAGAGGCTACGTTCTCGAGCAGCGTCAATATTTGCAGCCTAGTATTCTGCCGTTAGTTAAATTGGAAGGAGGGCAGCGTATTATTGAATTTAGCAGGCCGCTGAGTACGTCAGAACCGGGTGAAATCCCATTGCAGCTGGGGGGTATCTACTATTTTGGATTGGCGCTTCACGAAAATGGTGCTGAGGGCCGTATGCACCTAGTATCCTTTGGCTACTCCCTCGCTATTGGTGATACCAAGCAACAAGTAGATCTGCGAGCGATTGGGTTCTGAATATTCGTTTTTTGTTGAGTGGTATTTAAACTGTTAGTCCATACAAAACAAAGAAGAGGGGTTCAGGTGAAGAGGGTAATTACAGGAACTATAGCCGTAATGAGTACAGTATTGATGCTAATTACCTCAACAGGGGTCGTACTGGCTGAAAGCGACAGAGCTGGCCTGGTCTTGTCGACCTCCTACGGAGGCGATATGAAGGAATGCCTTGATTGCCATGATGCCAATCAGGCGCGTGAGGTTTTGCGTACACCCCACGGAATGGTTGGGGACGCCAGGACCCCGCTGGCGGGTAAAGGCTGTGAGTCCTGTCATGGCCCAGCCGGCGAACATGCCAACCAGCCACGAAAGTTTCGTGCGGCAATCAGTTTCAATCAGGATATAGTCATGGGTGCGGCGGATCAAAATGCCGTTTGTCTCGGTTGTCACAAAGGCGGCCAACAGAAACATTGGCATCTCAGTGAGCACGCAAAAGCGGATATTGCCTGTGCGGATTGTCACATTGTTCATACCTATAAGGACCGGGTGCGCTCAAAAAATGAGCAGGCTCAAGTCTGTCTGGGCTGTCATCAGGATCAGCGCGCCAATCTGATGAAATATTCACGGCACCCAATCCGAGAAGGGGTCGTGACCTGTACCAGTTGTCATGAAGTACACGGAGGCAAGGGGGATGGCATGCTGGTTGAGATGACCGTAAACGAGACCTGCTATCAATGCCATGCAGAGAAACGCGGACCTTTTCTTTTTGAGCATGAGCCTGTCCAGGACGACTGTACTCATTGCCACCAACCGCACGGTTCGGTTAATGATAACTTGTTGTCGGCTCGGCCACCGTTTCTCTGCCAGCAATGCCATATAGCTAGCCGTCATGTCGGTACCAATTATGTGACAGGGAATGTTGTAGGCAATAACCGTCTGATTGGAAAATCCTGTACAAACTGTCATGGTCAGGTACACGGAACAAATCATCCGGCGGGTATGACGTTCCGTCGCTAACGGGAAACTCAGCAGATTTGTCAGAGGCGAGCAATCATGAACAGCCAGCGTAAACTTTCTTTTGGGGTAACCTTTATTTTTTTGGTCTTATCAGTGAAGACAGCGTGGAGCCAGGAGGAGTTTGGTTTTGAGGGTAATACTGATCTGCCAAGCTCAGATTTCTATAACTTCATTGAGATCGGCGTGGGTGCAACTGAAAATGCCAATGGCAAATTTGGTGAATTTACCCAACCTTTGCAGAGTGATGGGCTCTTTGGCGTTATGGCTGTTCAGCTAAGTGGAATTGGTAACGACAATTTACACAGATGGTTTCTCAATAGCAGCACGGAACTTCATCCGGAGCTGAACGCCGGGCTCAGTGAACAGGGTAGCTACAGGATGAACTTTAGCTATTGGCAAAGTGTCAAGGTTGAGATGGATAATACTCTGACACCCTTTGCCGGACCGACGCGGAGTAATTTACAGCTTCCTTCAGGGTATATAAACCCAGACAGTAGTAGCGGCTCCAACAGCAGCGCCGATCCGGCTTTTTATGGTGAGAAGGACTTTGCCGTCAAACGTGATACTTTTGAATTTGGTGGTACCAGATACTTTGGTGATCACTGGGCACTCAGTGTTGATCTTAGCAGCCAGGAAAAGGAGGGAGAAAAAGCGACGGGTGGTGGTCAGGGTTTTGCCGGGAGTACTCTGCTGATTGAGCCGGTTGATTATCAGCATGATGAAATGACAGTAACGCTGGAATATACCGATAAACGTTGGCAGTGGAGCCTGGCCGGGTATTATTCGGAGTTTGATAATGAAAATGGTCAGGTGAGCTTTGATAATCCACTGACCGATGAAAAGCACCTTGTTGGCCTGCAGCAATTGGATCTGTACCCGGATAATGAGTTTCTGCGTATCAGTTTTGATAGTGGTCTGAGTATCAATGACTTTACGCGGCTGTCCTTTTTTGCTGACTGGAATCAGGCGAAGCAGGATGATGATTTCCTGCCGTACTCTGTTGGAAACCCCGATTACTATTCATCCTTTTCTGGCTCTCCATTCAGTCCGTTACCGGCAACTTCGCTGGATGGCGAAGTGGAGAGGCTAAATGCACGGATTGTGCTTAGCTCGCGGCCAACCCGGCGGTTTAACTATAAGGTTGAGTTCAGCTATAAAGATAAAGACAGCAAACATAATGCTTTCCCTGCGGATTACATTCTTTACAGTGGCTCAGTTTCCAAGGCATCTGGCACAACCCATGTATTTGATAAGGACTCTGAGCTTATCAGTATTGAGGGAGGCTACCGTTTTGCCAATCGCTCGCGGCTGCGGTTAGGGTGGGATCATGAAGTGATGGATCGGGAAACTGAAGAAGTTACTGGTAAATTTACCGATGAGACCGAAGAAAACCTCTACTGGACAGAGTACCATCTGCCATTGTTGGGTCGAGCAAATATCAAGTTTCGGGTGGAATACAGTCAGCTAGATACCGACCTCAGTGAAGAGCGTGAGAGCCACCTTCATTCTGCCGAACCGGAAGCCACTCCCGAAGCCGCTATACCGACCTTTCTTACTGAGTATGACCGCATGCTTTACAAGTTGAGAGTGGACTATCCCTTCACCGAAACACTAATGGCAAGCGGTAGCTTGGATATCATCCGGGATAACTTTGATAATGATTTCTTTGGGATTGATGAGCGTGATTCCCAAGTGTTATCGCTGGATCTATCCTGGGCCTTAAGTCTGGAATTATCGATAACCGGATATGTAATTTTTGAACAAGTGGAGTGGGAACAGACAGGACAGCAGAGCGAAGGGAATGGCACCGTCGTCGGTCGTTGGCAGATAGATTCGGATAATAACTCCGAGTCTTATGGTGTCCTTGTAAATTGGCAGGCCATTGAGGATACCCTGGATCTAGAATTCAGCACGTCATACCTGGATTCTGACAGTAGTCAATCAGGAAAATGGTTGTTAAATGAGTTTGAGCCTGAAGCTATGCCGAATAGCGGGACTAATGTGCATCGTATTGAAGCCTCAGCCAATTGGCACCTTAATGACCAGATGGATATTCGCGGACGCTATATTTACGAACGTTATCGTTGTGATGACTGGGCTTGGGACAGCCGTAATTTTTCAACTATTGCTTTCGGTTGGGAAGAGCCAAATTATGATGCTCATGTCTTAACCCTATCATTACATTATCGATTTTGACGGTAGTTAATGACAAAGATCTGTTGTTATAGCAATTCCGTTATTCCTCCTTTGTCGGCCTTATCTAGCCTCAGGTAGGGTTGACAAAGTAGGCCGTAAACCCCAGTATTTCGGAGGCTAAATTTTGAATTAAAGCGAAGACTTTCATATGTCTTCGTTTGGTATCAAGAAGCTCAGTTTCCAATCGACGCCAACACAAATTGTGTAATTCAGCGATTAGTTGATCCACCTCTGAAATGCAGCTAAATTTTCTTTTTTGTCGTTATTATCATTATTGAGATGGGTAAGCATGCTATTTTTTAACCAAGATAAAATGGCAAAGCTTTTATCCTTCCATTGCCCCCAGCTAATGGGGTTTTGCATGATACATGCTTTGGTCCGCATGCCGAATTAGTTGTTCTGGATTTTCACCCTGATCTGGGTAAAGGGCGGTGCCGATACTGGCTGGGAATAAAGGAAAATAAAGGGAACGCATTTATTTTATGCGGTGTTCGCTAATGGCCGTTATCTGAAGTATACGAAATCAAGCTTCGACTTCCTGGTTTTAACCTCCTCACTATTCTATTAGTAATTTTTAGCAACTTTCGATTTATCAGAGCTACCAATTAGTAAGGCGGTGGGTAGCTGCGATGAATTTAAAGCTTAATAGTAAAAACGAAGACAAATTAGGCCTCAAACCCCAGTATTTTGGATA
>JAIPFG010000049.1 GCA_021736745.1 Pseudomonadales bacterium | reverse complement strand
TGTTTTATCCGCATCGAAGCCGCTGGTATGGTGAACAAAAATTGCTGCACCGCAGTTCCAGGGACCAAAATAACTACTCCAAGCCGCCTTGGCCCAGCCAGTATCGCTGATATTCCAGTGCAGGTCGTCCTCCTTCAGGTCCAACCAGTACTTGCCCGTGGTCAGGTGCGCCAGCCCGTAGCTGTGGCTGTGAATCGCCATTTTGGGGTAACCGGTGGTACCAGAGGTAAAATAACAGAGCGCCGCTTCATCGGCAGCGGTATCCGCGGCGCGAAACCTGTCGGAGGCGGTGCGCATTGCCGCGTCGTAATCAATCCAACCGTCGCGGGCACCACCGACCACCAGTTTCACCCGCAGACTGGGGCAGCGTTCCAGCACCTGTTCCAGCTTCTCGGCACCGACAGCATCGGTCACGATCGCGCTCGTTTCGGCGGTATTAATCCGGTACGCCAGATCGTTCGGTGCCAACTGCATGGTACCGGGCGAAACCACTACTCCCATCCGCAAACAGGCGGTGACCGTTTCCCACCAGGCGATCTGACGGCCTAGCATCACCACCACGGTGTCGCCGCGCGCCACACCTGCGTTGCTCAACACATTGGCCAACCGACACGAAGCCTCGCTGATCTCCCTAAAAGTTTTGCACACTTCATTGCCGGCATCATCGACCCATAACATTGCTTGTTTTTCCGGTTTTTGCGCCCAGCGGTCAATCACTTCCACCGCAAAGTTAAAACGCTCCGGCCGGGGCCAGGTAAAGGAGGAATAGATATCAGAATAGCTCATTGTTTGCAGTTGCTCCGACAGATTTAGGTGTTCCGGCTTAACCACAATCCGGCAGGTAAACCTAGGGACTGTTCACACTAATTGGATAGCACCTGCTGGGGCCAATTAGTGTGAACAGGCCCTAGGCAGTCTATCTCAGACGAAACCTTGAAAATATAGGTAATTTCACTCAAAAATAAGGAACAGAGGCCTTATATCAATAGCCTCTGTTCCTTTAGTGGTGCTCAACTACCCCAATGATAATTGAAGGTTACGCCCCACCAGCGGGGATTACCGTAGTAGTGCTCAGCCATACCGAAGCCGCCTTCAACCGGGGTGCCGGCCAGGTCAAACACCATCTGCCGGTATTCCTCATCCGTGACGTTATTGACAAAGGCGGAAACACTCCAGTTATCGTCGCTGGTGAAGGTTAAGCGTACATTAGAGAGTGTGTAGGCATCTTCCTTACCAACTGGGGAGTTTTTCAACTGAAAGAAGTGATCATCCATATAGTTGAAGTCATATTGAGCGGCCAGCTTACCGCTAAACATCTCCCACTCGTAGCGAAACATGCCGTTGAATGACCACTTGGGTGTCATGATCATTTCACGATCAACCCTGGTCAGGCCGCCGTCAGGACTGTAGGCATCTTCAACCGTGGTATCGATGTAGGCTACACCGAGCAGAACATCAAATCCATCGACGGGTGAAGCCTGCAGCTCCAACTCAAAGCCCTGGTTAATCGCATCTGTGTTAAAAACAAACAATGTCAGACTCTCCAGGTTAAAGGCCTGATAATCCTTATAGTCATAGTAATAGGCCGCACCATTGAGACGCGCCCGGCCATCCCACAGCTCGGTTTTAAAACCGATTTCGTAAGCGTCCAGGGTCTCCTTATCAAACTTCATCTCATCCGGCGCCAGGGCACCGAAGGCATACAAGCTGGCATCGAGCGGTGCGTTAAAGCCGCCCGCTTTAATGCCCCTGTTGTAGCTCGCATAGATTAGGGTATCTTCGGAAGCCTGCCAATCCAGACCGAGTTTCCAGGTAAAGAAATCATCATCGATTTCAGTATCGGTGGCCCCTTGGATTGCAGGCGCACCGAACGCCTGCGCCAACGTATTGGAGTATTGGCCATTACCGTAGGACCAGTATTCCGCCCCGAACAGATCCCTGATTAACACATCATTGGAGTCGGTCGATTCAAACAGCGAGAAGTACTGGATAAATTCGGTTTCCTTCTCTTCCTTTGACCAACGCAAACCCGTGGTCAGGGTCAGCGCTTCGGTCAAATCGAATTCCACCTGGCCAAACACTGCGGTTGACTCGGTATCGGTACTGAACGGGCTGTCAAAACCGAATTCAAACGGGATGGTATTGTCCAGAAACGCTTCGCGGGCAAAACCGCCGGCAACGCCGCCGGTAAACAGGTCTCCTTCGTAGCTCATGTAATAGGCGCCAGCTACCCAACGCATCGCCTCGGTTTCACCGCTGAAGCGAAACTCCTGGGAAAACTGTTCCATATCGGACTTAACGGCGAAATGGAAGAAGGGGTTTGGACTGGCGTCAGAGTCCTCAAGATAGTCACGCTCGAGTTCGTTGTAGTCAGTAATACTGACGAACTCGATACCGTTCCCCAATTCGGTTTTAAAGGTAGCGGTGTACCCCTGCGTTTCCACCTTAATAAAGCCATCGGCATCGTATTCACCCTCGTGAATATCGCCGCCGTCGGGATCGCGATAGTTACCCCAGCCGTTAAATCCGCCAATATCCGAAAAATCGGTATCATCAACCTCAACACCTAGCCCCTGGGCATTAGGTCTTGCCGCGGTATGCTCAAAGGGTGCATTGGTATTGTCCAGTTCCCCGGCACGCAGATTAAGCAATAACTCCGACGATTCGCCAAAACTGAATAACAGTTGTCCGCGCAGGGCCCAAACGTCATTATCGTTCAAATCAGATCCGGCATGATTGTCGATAATGCCGTCATAATTACTGGTGTTAAAGGAAAGCCTACCCGACACCGCCTCGGTCAGCGAGCCGCCGATCGCACCCTCCAGATCAATCTGATCGAAGTCGCCGAAAGTGGCTTCAACATAGCCTTCGGCCTCCTCGGTCGGGCGCTTGCTAACATAGTGAACCAAACCGCCGGTTGCGTTACGGCCAAACAGTGTTCCCTGTGGACCACGCAGAATTTCCACCCGCTCAAAATCAAATAGCTGGAAACCCGCTCCGGTGGGTGATGCGACATAGACATCATCCACATAAACAGCTACGGGAGATTCCTGGTTATCGCCGGAGAAGTCGTTCTGGGCAACGCCACGTATATTGAAATAAAAGGATGACGGACCGTTCGGCTGAACCAGGGTAACGCCCGGCGCCTGCGCAACCACATCATCTGCGGTATTCCAGCCTAACTGATTCATCTGGTCGCCGGTAAACGCCGAGACAGCAATACCCACATCCTGCACACTCTGTTCACGCTTTTGGGCTGTCACGACCACTTCCTCAAGTACCGCTGCATTCAACGTCACCGAGAACACTGCAATTTGAAATGACACAGCACTGGCCAGGGCCGTTTTTTTCAGTATCGTCATTTTCCCCTCCACTTTTTATAGAATTATCTTATGTAATTTCCAGGTCGAATGTACTATATTGTATTTTATAGGTCAATTGAAATATTTTTGGCCAATCAAATCGATATGGCGATGGTGGCAGGTTGAACAGATTTGATTTTACTCCTGGATATTCTTGGTCTTCTTAGTTGTTACATGAAAGCACCCCGGTTCCAGAATTAACTTTTAGCCATACCATTTGTGCAACAACCTCGATACAATCTAGCGGTTTTTTCTAGATCGGTGAAATGAAAGTGACCAAATCCTCCACAAACAAAAAACCCCGCATTGGTATCTATAGCAAAGGCCAGAATCGTGTTTCCTCAATTGTTGATGCCGCTGAAACTCTTCTGATCGAAGAGGGTTATCACAATTTTTCATTACGCAAAGTGGCTGCCGCCGCTGGTATTAAACTCGGTAACTTACAGTACTATTTCCCAACGAAGGATGACCTGGTAAAAGCGATGCTTGACCAAGTTATCCAGGTTTATCTCGAAGAATTTAATACACTGCGCGCCAGCGTTGGCGATGATCCAATAGAGCAGTTTAAAACGGTATTGAAACACGTCATATACGATCTCAATAGCAAGAAGACCACCGTTTTTTTCCCTGAAATATGGTCGCTTTCGAATCATGAGGACCATGTCACCCAATACATGGACGCCATGTACGGACAATATCGTGAAACTCTCGAAGAGATTATTTTGCTGATTAACCCTAAACTCTCAAAAAAACAGGCGCAACGTCTCGCACTGTTTGTTTCCTCTTCATTGGAAGGACATACTATTTTTATCGGCTACGATAAGCCTTGGATTAGCGAAACAGATAGCATCGCGAGTATTGCCATCCAATCATTCCTTTGGCTAATTATTCATGGCGAAATTCCAGATTAGTGATCACAAAGACCTTTGTTTGATGTTGTCGACAAAGGCAAGACAGGAAAGATCGGCAATAAGCATCTTTAAACCTAATCAATTAACTTGATACGTTATTTATCATTCGGAATAACTGTGTTCACTCGCTCCATGAGCATTATACTTTATCGAACCCTACCGCCCCGAGACTCTCTTACCGGGCACAACTGAGTCAACGCCAACCTCCTCAGCCAATAGACGCCAAATTTTCTAATATCTTTGGGCGCGCTCAATTATTGACTATTTAGGTCGACTGTAATATATTTAGGTCGAATGTAATATTTGTTATATAGAGTTACCTCAGCACCAAAATAAGTCGAATAAAATAGTTACCGGAGGCTCATCTTTTGCGCAAACATCTTCTGATTTCACTTTTTCACGGGGTGGTATTAACCTTACTCTCCAGCTTTGCGTTTTCAATCCAGGCTGGTTCTCCAGAACAAATCATCCGTAACAACTGTGTTGGTTGTCATATTCCCGAAAGTGACGACAAACTTAGCCGTATCAGTTATCAAAGGCGCACCCCTGAGGGCTGGGAAATGACCATTGCCCGGATGCAGCTGATGCACCACGTCCGTATCAGTGATCAGGAAATCCCTATCTCAGACGAAATCATTCAAAAGTTAGTTAAATACTTTGCTGATCGCCAAGGGTTGGCGCCCAGCGAATCAGCCAACTATCGCTATATCCTAGAACGTCGCTTGAATGTTGTGGAACAACACCCTGATGCGGAATTTGCTGTAATGTGCGCCCGCTGTCATTCCGGTGCACGGGTCGCCTTACAACGCCGCACTGAACAAGAGTGGCGACACCTGGTGCACTTCCACCTTGGTCAGTTTCCCACTTCTGAATACTCCGCCGGCGGACGTGATCGAAACTGGTTTGAGGTCGCGTTGAATAATACCGTGCCCTACCTTGCCAAGCACTATCCGCTGAAGACTCAAGCTTGGACCGAATGGCAGAAAGTTAAAAAGCCCCAGCTCGAAGGGAGTTGGCGATTGATCGGCAATCAACCGGGTAAAGGCGACTTCCAGGGAGTGATGACGGCAATAGAAACCGAAAAGGATAATTATAAGCTCAGCGTAAGTGGCTATTACGCCAATGGCGACAGCTTAACCGGTGAGGGATCTGCTATCGTCTACACTGGCTATGAATGGCGTTCGACCCTCACCCTGGATACTCAAGTCTTTAATCAGGTGATGGCGGCAAATGGCCATGGCGACGAAATGTCGGGAAGAATGTTCCTGCGCGACCACGAAGAAACCGGCATCCAACTATCCGCCACCAAAATGGATGGTAAAAGCCGGGTTCTTGGTGTCATGCCCAACCATATTAAAGCTGGAACCGAGCAAACTCTACGATTAGTGGGCACCGCATTAGCCGGTGATATCGTTCTGGCTAAAGGACTCATGATCACGGATACTGTCAGCCGCGATAGTGAAAATATCCTGCTCAAAGTCAAGGCCGCAAAAGACCTTGCCGTCGGCAATACTGATATCAAGGTGGGGAACTCAAGATTGATGAATGGTTTGGTCGTTTATGACCAAGTCAGCCATCTTGAAGTAGAACCAAGCTATGCCGTTGCGCGTGTCGGTGATAACGGCGGGGCTACGCGTAAAACACTGGCCTCCTTTCAAGCGGTGGGATATAGCGCCGGAGTCGATGGCAAACCGGGGACTGAGGATGATCTGAGGATTGGGTATCTGCCTGCGCAGTGGTCAGTCAGGGCTTTTAATGCACAGGCCGAGAAGGATCAGGATGTCCATTTTGCCGGCAAGATGAATAAAAATACCGGCATTTTTACTCCCGCTGCCGCTGGCCCTAACCCAAAACGAAAATACAGCACCAATAATGCAGGAAACCTCGCTGTTATTGCCACCGTTCAGCAGGGAGATAAATCTGTCACCGGGACCGGACAATTATTGGTTACCGTTCAACGTTGGAATAATCCTCCAATCCGCTAACCACTTAACCAAGAGTTGAAACCGTTATTATGACACGACAAACCGATCAACATTTTCATCTGGTTGAACGTAATATCCACGAAGTATGCGTGGATAGTCGCCGTATGCTGTTTCACATTCCCAGCAGCAGCCTGTTTCAACTGGATGATCTCAGCGGAGAGCTGATTGATCTCTTTAAAAAGTGGCCGGATCGTTCCCATAATGAGGTACTGCAAGATTTGCAGCCACGCTTCGAAGCAATTGATATCAGTGAAACCTTCGGGGAATTACAAAGCCTGGAAGTCATTTCCAATGGTCAACCATTAACCCCAGAAACACCTCAGTTCAGGCTGAACAATTTCCCACTGACGACTCTCGTGCTGAATGTGAATACCGGCTGTAATTTGAGTTGTTCCTACTGTTACAAAGAGGACCTGACCACCCCGTCCAAGGGTGAAAAAATGGGTCTAGCAACGGCACAACAATCAATCGAAATGCTACTACAAGAATCGCCAGATCAGCCACGTTACAACTTGGTTTTTTTCGGCGGCGAACCACTGTCCAATCTACCGTTAATCAAGCAAGTGGTGGAATATGCCGAACAGCGATTTGCTGATATAGGTAAAAAAATTGATTTTTCAATAACGACCAATGCCACCTTACTCAAGGATGAGGTAATCGACTACCTTAACCAACATCGATTCGGCATTGCCGTTAGTATGGATGGACCCAAAGCTTTCCACGATCGTAATCGCATTACGGTGGGGGGACAAGGCAGTTACGATGTGGTCGCTGAGAAAGTCAGGCGTCTCATACAAAAATACGACTCCCGTCCGATTGGCGCGCGTGTGACTCTAACCAAAGGCATCACCGATATCCTGAGTATTTGGGATCATTTATTTAATGACCTGGGTTTCCATGAGGTGGGTTTCGCCCCTGTCACTTCGGGGGATATCGACACCTATAATCTCTCGAAAGAAGAATTGGCCCAGGTTTTTAGTAATATGAAGGCGCTGGGGCAGCATTATCTGGAGGCTGCGCTGCAAAATAAAAACATCGGTTTTTCCAATATGCACCAGCTCATGACGGATATCTACGAGGGTAACAAAAAAGCGTTACCCTGCGGTGCTGGCGCCGGCATGGTTGCCATTGACAAAGAGGGCGGAGTGAATCTCTGTCATCGCTTCACCGGTTCCGAGATGCCCTTGTTCGGCAATGTCGAGCAAGGGCTGAACCATGAGCAATTATCGCGATTTCTTGAGCAGCGTATGGATCGAACGCATACAGGCTGCAATAACTGTCGTATCCGTAATCTTTGCTCGGGCGGCTGCTACCACGAAAGTTATGCCCGATATGATGATCCAACCCACCCTACCTATCATTATTGTGATCTGCTGCGTGATTGGGTCGATTTTGGCATTGAGGTTTACAGCACCATCATGGCCCATAACCCCGTATTTTTCGATACCCATATTTCACCTCGGAGAGCGCACTGATGAAACATTTAAAGCCACTCAATAAAAAAGCGGAACACCTAGAGCGGGCCGTTGAAGAAAACCAGATCGAGGAAGTTGTGGGTATGCAAAATGTGGCCGGTTGCACCGCAACGACCGATCCTGGCTGGGAGGTCGACATGTTCGGCAGTGTGGCCGGATTATGTCAGCCCATGGAAGCTGATCTTTATGGTTGCGCCGATCCCTGTTGGTGGCCCGCTCAAGTGCCCGATCTGATGAATACTTACCCGGACTGGGACAAAAATGCACCCTCAGCCGGCAGCGACTGGCGTAAATTAGATACTGTTTTCCCAAAGGAAAGTAAATAAGGCGAAAGAGAAATGAGAATGACTAAGCTTATGATTTTCCTCACCAACTTATCTGCTCGCTCTCTCCTGATTAGCACCGTAATGCTGATGGTTGGTTGCTCACAGGCAGTGACAAAAACTGACCCTGACGGTTATCCCAAGGCGGCGCCAAAAGATTACATGGTGATCGTCAACCGCCCCAATCGGGTCAACCTGATAGATTTAACGACCAATCAAATAGTACGAAGTTGCCAACTACCAGGTACCGCCGCACCAGGCACAGTGGTCATGAGCCCGGACAATCGCATTGCCTATATACTTGCGGACCATTTTTCCAATGTCTATGGAGTGAACATCGATAATTGTGAGCTGGTTTTTTCGGCATTTCAGTCTTATGCCAACATTCGTATCAGATCCCTGGCGTCCATTGCTATTAGCCCTGATGGCAAGAGCCTATACACCCATCAAAACCCAGTGCGATTGTTAAGCGATCATTTTGAGGTGATGGATACGCGGATAGCGGTTTATAACACCGCCGATGGCTTAAAAGCCCAACCAGTCAAAACCTATCCGGCACCACGCCAAGTGACTATTATGGCAACGGATAAAAATGGCACCCTCTACCTTGGCGCACCGGATATTTATGCTATGAATCCAAATACCGGGGAAACTCGCCTTGCCATAAAAAGTCGTGGTTTGGAAACCCCCCATTTTAGTCAGCGCGATTCACTCACTGTCTGGCCTATCGGATCGGTTTCTAACGAATTTATTCGTATGTACACCACAGCCAGATACCAGGATGAGACACAAGATATCGATAAGGCCAAATGGCTGTGGGGCTATGAGCGTATCGACCTGACGACAGGTGAAGCTGAATCACGTGAGTTTGGACCATTGGAAGTGGTTTTGTTTACCGGCATGACCAGACCCGGAGATAAAAATCAAATGTATGCAGTGCTCACTCAGCTAAAAAAATACGATGTTTCCAGACAACAGGAATTGATGTCCGTGGACCTTGAGCATACATATTATTGCCTTAACTTTTCTACCGACGGGTCGAAAATTTATTTGGCTGGCACCTTTAATGATATCGCTATTTACGATGCGGACACTTTACAAAAACTGGGTAATATTCAACTGACTGGTGGGGATATGTCGATGTCAACACCGCAAATATTTGCGCGGGAGATATAACTCATCAACACACCCACGCCTTAGACAGAGGCCATAGGTAAGGAAGTGAGAAAGCAAATCGTAATATCAAAGGAGTTACCGTTATCTTAACCGCTAACAACAAAGCAGGACTGGTTTGGCTTTATCGGTTTGTAGCACCAGAAAAGAAACGGATGATACTGCTGATGACGCTGTCTCTCAGCGCTTCAGCAACTGTCTTGTTACAGCCCTACCTGACCAAAATACTGATTGATGACGGATTGCTGGGAAAATCTTTCACTACCCTGCTGATAGTAGCCAGTGTCATGCTGCTGATCGGATTTGCATCAACGGGCTTAGCGGGCATTAACCGTTATATACATACTCAGCTGTCCGCAACCATTTTATTTAAGCTGCGGGAATTTGTTTACAGCCACTTGCAAACCCTCTCCCCAACCTTCTACGCAAAACAACGCACTGGCGACTTGCTTTCCCGCCTGGACGGCGATATTGCGGAGCTGCAACGCTTTGCCATCGACGGCCTGTTTGCCTCTGTTAGTGGTATCTTAGGGCTAATTGGCGCCGTCACAATGATGTTCCTACTGAGTTGGCAGTTGGCGTTGCTTCTTCTTATACTGATTCCGTTGCAGTGGTTTTATTTAAGCCGAATGCGGCCACGGGTAGAGCGACAAACGCGCAAAATGCGCGAACGATCTGCGGATATTTCTTCCTTCCTTGCAGAAACCCTGCCGAACATGAAGCAAATTCAATCCTCAGTCGCCGAGGAACGGGAACATGCCCGGCTAAAGCTTCTAAACCAGAGTTACCTCAAGGATTTGCTAAAGTTACAATGGATTGAATTCGCCACCTCTGCCATCCCCTCTTCCCTAACCTCATTGACCCGCGCTATCGCTTTTTTAGTTGGCGGCTATTGGGTTATTCAAGGACAGCTCGCACTGGGGGCGCTCGTCGCTTTTATTACCTACCTCGGGATGGCGGTCGGTCCAGTGCAAACCTTGCTAGGTCTGTACATGGCTTGGCAACGCTTTACCGTCAGCCTTGAACGGGTTCAACATCTAATGAATTATGAGCCGGAGGTGGTATCGACCCGTAACGCTCCTGTTCCCCTATCTCTCAGGGGTAATCTGGAAATTAAGTGCTTGAGTTTTGGCTATCATGAACAGTCTGCTCCGCTCTTTCAAAATACCTCTGCCTACATTCCCGCAGGCAGCAAAGTTGGGATCTATGGCCCGTCAGGGATTGGCAAAACGACGCTGGCCGACCTGATAATGCGCCACCTCTCTCCGACCACGGGCCACATTCTCGTCGATGGTCAGGATATTGCCCATTATAAGGTAAGGGATTGGCGTCGCCATGTTGCCTTGGTCGCACAGGATATTGCGTTGTTTCGCGGCACCATCGCCGAGAATATTCGTTACAGCGTACCAACTGCTTCTATTGAAGAGGTTAGGCTTGCCGCCGTGCGTGCCAATCTATTCAGTTTCATCGCTGAGCTGCCGCAAGGACTTGACAGCTTTGTTGGGGAGCGAGGGGCACAGCTTTCCGGCGGGCAAAAGCAACGCATCGCCGTGGCACGCGCACTCTTACAACAACCTATTTTGGTTATTTTCGACGAAGCCACTTCTGCGATTGACCTTCATACTGAACAGCAATTGATGGCCGAGGTGGATGCGCTGTTCGAAAACACCACTCGTCTGGTCATCAGCCACCGCAAAACACCGCTTCTGGATGCGGACCTTCTATTAACCATCGCCGAGGGGAAAATACAGGTTTCTGATAATAGCGCTTCTTCAGGCCAAACACACAAGATCATCCGACATGCTTAAAATAGGTATTATTGATAGCGGCATAGGCGTCACAGCAGGCTTGCCTATTCTCGACGCACGAGACTTTTTCTGGCGTAACGGAAAAATCATCTCCTGCGACACGGAGGTCCCGGATCAACTTGGTCATGGTTCCGCACTAGCGGAAATTATCCTTCAGCAATCTCCTCCTATTTCGTTACTCATCGCCAAAGTATTTTTTCATCAGCTCGTCTGTACCCCGGCCCAAATTGCAGCAGCGCTGGACTGGCAGATAAGCTCAGGCGCCACACTGATCAATATGAGTTTTGGCTTACACTCAGACCGAGCGATTCTCAAAGAAGCCTGTCAGCGGGCATTGCACGCTGGTGCTATTCTCGTCGCCGCATCACCGGCAAGAGGGGCTCCGGTTTACCCCGCCGCCTATCCCGGAGTGATTCGAGCAACCGGCGATGCGCGCTGCCATAAAGGTGAGGTTTCCTATTTGAATTCTGGGCAGGCCGATTTCGGCGGACACGTCCGCGCAAATCAACAAAAAATAGCCGGCGCGAGCGTTGGCTGTGCTTATATCACTGCCTCAATTGCCACTATTTTACTGGCGCAGCCCCAGTTAAAACCGATAGAGATAGTTGACCGCCTGGTGGCTCAAGCCAAGTACCTTGGGACGGAAAATCGATGTCTTGATTCCAGGAATCAGTGCGATGAGGGATAAGCATATTTTAGTTTTAGGGGCTGGTCCCGCCGGATCAGCCACCGCTATTGGCTTGGTCCGTTTGGGTTACCGGGTCTCTCTCATCGGATCGTCCAGAAGTTTCGCTGCCTGCGAAGGAATCTCTAAGCGCACCCTGGAAGGATTACGAAGTGCCGGATGCCTGAAAGCGGCAACAGCCGTTACAGGTCCATCCCCTAAATACGCCAGCTGGAATGGTGGGATCCGTCAGTTTAATACCGAACATCTCGTTTCAAGATCTCAGTTCGATATCAAATTGAGCGAGGACCTTAGGACTGCCGGTGTGACTCAGCTATCTGGTCGGGTATTAACCGTTGATGAATCCAAACAAGGCTGGATGATCCTTTACCAGGACAGTCACTCTCAAAAAAAGACTATACGGGGCGACTTTCTGGTGGAGGCAAGAGGTCGATCCAGCGCGTTAAAAGATAAGAAGAAAATTCGTGGGCCGGAAACTGTTTCCCTATTACAGCACTGGAAAATGCAATCAACAGAGGATAACGCCGCCTCTATGGCCTTGAGCTATCCCTCCGGCTGGGTCTGGCTGGCAAAAATGGGGACAGATCTTTATACGCAGGTGACGGTCTCTGCCCGAGACCCTCGCCTCCCTAAAAAAACGGCATTACAGCCCTTTATTATCAATGAGCTAAAGCGAATCCCGGAATCTCATTCGTGGATTAAATCAGCAGTTCCATTTGGGCCATCGGCCGCTCGCGCCAGTACTTCTATTCTGGCGGGGGAACTCGTGAGCAAACGTCAGCTGCGTGTCGGTGACGCGGCATTGGCCGTGGACCCCTTATCCGGTAATGGAATATTTCAATCCTTATCCTTGGGGCTGTCGGCACCGGCAGTTATTAATACACTCATTCGCTACCCGAAACGTGCGCAATTGGCAGTTCAATTTTATCGCGAAAAGTGTCGTGAAACTTTTTTTCGTTTCTGCCGCATCGGACGTGATTTTTATGCCCAGGAACAGCGTTGGTCAGAGCATCCCTTTTGGCGCGAAAGAGCCCAATGGCCAGATGTAGACCCTCTCCATGTTGAACCTGAGCCGGCGCAGACCCTGATTAAAATGAGACCGGTCTTGGCCCAAAATCAAATTTTGAATAAAGCAGTACTCATTACTTCTGACCAGCCCCTTGGGATTTGGCGAGTCGCAGGCATTGAGTTGGCCCCCATCCTCAAAGAATTATTTGAGCAACCGGATCATTCACGGGATTGGATGAAAACCAGACTGTTAAGCGAAAAAGGGTATCAGCAAAGCCAAAGAGCCGCGCTACTGGACTGGCTGATTGGTCAACGGTTCATTCAGTAACCTGTTACTCTCTTCCCATACTCTGATCCCAGTAGGGATTCTCTCCGAATCGCTCTACCAGAAAATCAATCAGCATACGGGTACGCTGAGACAAATAGCGTGTTTGCGGGTAAACGGCATAGGCGCTTGGTCGAGGCAAGGTATAATCGGTTAACACCGGGACGAGATCACCCGTGGCAATGGCTTTCCAGGCAATAAAAGTGGGACTGGAAACAATACCATGCCCAGCAATGGCCATATCCCTGAGGAAATCACCATTATTGGCCTTTATTTTCGCTGAGATATTGACAGAATGTTGTTGCCCTTTTTTGCCGGTAAACTTCCAGCGGGTGGTCCCCGAAACATCATAATGAAGCAGAGAATGATCTTTTAAATCCTCCGGCGATTTAGGCGTGCCATGTTCCCTCAGATAGTCAGGGCTGGCACAGAGAATCAGGTTAATGGGGCATATCTTGCGTGCCATCAAGGTAGAATCTTGTAACTCGGCAATTCGGAATGCCAGATCCAATCCCTCTTCCACCAGATCCACTTGCCTGTCAGAAAAATCAATATTAATTGTCAGTTGATCATG
>JAIPFG010000048.1 GCA_021736745.1 Pseudomonadales bacterium | reverse complement strand
GAGCCTTTTGATGTGATCGAACAGGCTATGATGAGGGCGGAAAATAAAGATCAAGGTCAAGTGGTGGGCTATACGACAACCAGTACGCTGATTAAAGTTGCATCAACCCTGTTGGAGAAACGGGGCGGTTATATTTCTAATGATGTATTTCCGCCGGGGGTATGGTTGGACAACATCCCCAATTGGGAATTTGGCGCCCTGGTACAAGTGCGGGATTTAACACGTGCGCTGCGTAAGGATTTTAGCCGTTCACAATCGCAATCCAGGGAAGACGCTGATTTGGCCATTGCTGAACCACAGTTCAACTTTGACAGTGACAGCTGGATTATTCCTTCTTCTGAATCTGAGTATCGAGCCGGTATTAAGGCACTGGAAAGATATTTGCACCGTTTGTCTGATAAGAGCGATAGTGATGCACAATTCTATGCGCGTGCCGATAATTTGCGAACTTGGTTAGCGGATATTGAAACCCGGTTAGGAAGTTTGTCGCAGCGTTTGAGCGCCAGCGTCGGCCAGCGTCGAATCAATACTGATTTGGCCGGTGATGCGGAAGCCAGCCAATCAACCGTCTCGCCAGAGGAGTTCGAAGTAAAAACCCCCTGGAATCAAATTGACGATGTCTACTATGAAGCCAGAGGAACGGCTTGGGCACTTATTCATTTACTGAGTGCTATCCAGGTGGATTTTGAGGATACGTTGGCAAAGAAAAATGCAAAGGTAAGCCTGCAGCAGATAATTAGGGAACTGGAAGCGACGCAGATAGAGATGGGTAGCCCGGTTATCTTGAATGGCAGCGGTTTTGGCATATTTGCTAACCACTCTCTTGTGATGGCGTCCTATATTGCCCGAGCCAATGCGGCGATCATCGATTTAAGAGAGCTTTTGTCTCAAGGATGATGGGGCTTTGATCAGAGAGAAAATTTCTGATCGTAGTGGCCTGATATAACAATTATCACCGTCTTCAAGGAACATTGGTTTTTTAGCGTGGTCAGAGGTCATGTGGGCGTGTCTTCGTAAGGCTTGAAATCTTTTGAATAGTATCGCCGATGCTAATATTTTTCGGTGATTGAATATCTTAGTCGTGGTGATATTACGGGAGCCCTAGTTTCACTCTTTTATTCTTTGGGTGGCGAAAGTGTGAATAGATATACAACAAAAAGTATTAAACCCCTACCTTGTTTTCTGCTAAGCCTTTATACATTGAGCTTCTGGGCGCTACAGGCTTTCGCTGATGATAAAGGGCCTAACATTGAAAAAATCTCTCCAGATCAGGCGCTTGTAGAAAATTTTCCCACTAATATGATTACGCCTGAAGCGATGGAAGGGCGAGAGCCGACCCTACCGTTTCACGGCTCAGTGGAAACCTATAAAAAGACCATTATAGCTATTGAAAACGAGTATGGTGTCTATGATAGCCGTTTGTCGGAACAACTCATGGGCTTGGGGTTGGCATATCAGAATCAAGGTGAGCACAAGAGTGCAATCGGTTCCTTTAAGCGCGCAGCGCATATCAATCGAATCAATCATGGACTGTATAGTCTGTCGCAAGGGCCCATGTTGAGGCATTTGGTGGAAAGTTATTCTGCCGATAATGACTGGAAAAATGCAAACGATAAGCAGCAGTTATTGTATGAGCTAGAGCGCCGAAATTACGGTGATGACAACCCGAAGTTATTAGCAACACTATCGGAGATGGTGGAATGGCATTTAGACGCCTTCCAGAGAGGTTCCAACATAACCCATCTGCTACGAGCTTGGGAGTTAAACCAACACGCCATATCCATCATTGAAACTAATTTTGGACCGGACGACTTACAATTGGATGATGCCTTGGTTCGTCAAGTCTCCACCAGCTACCACTTGGCTGAGTATCAGATGTCTATTTCTGCACCTACAAATTATTTTAATCCGAGTCAGAAGACAACGACTAGTTTAACCCAACCTAATATTCCAGAGCAGGATCAGCGTTTCCATTCAATGTTAAGTCCCTATCGAGATGGGAAAACTGCCCTATTGCGTCGCGTTGAACTTTACAAAAAAAATCCACAGGGGACCTCAAACGATCAAGCGGAAGCTTTGGTCAAACTTGGGGACTGGTATTTTTATTTTAATAAGCGCGAATCGGCGATTAAAACTTACCAGGAAGCAGAGAAAATATTGGCCACGACCGATAATTCTGGCGAACGTATTGAGCGGGTTTTTGGCAAACCACACCCATTGATATTCGATGCTGATCGTTTTCAGTCGGAAGAAAGAGATAAACAGAAGCAGCAAGGCTATGTGGAAGCGAAATTCGATATCACTCCCGGGGGGCGGGCCAGAGATGTACGGATATTGGAATCAGAACCACCTGATATGATGGATTCGTTGGTACAACAATCGATTAAGGCAACCCGTTACCGTCCTCGAATTATTGATGGGAAACCGGTGTTGACCAAAGGTGTTATTTATCGGCACATCTTTGATTTTTAGCGATGGGCCATTAAGAAGAGTTGAAGCCATATGTTGAATACAAAAAGGATGAACAGCTTAATCTCTTTGGTTGCCTTGGCGCTCATCCTGAGTGGATGCCAAAGTACTTCGTCATCATCATCCAGTTCCAGTAGCGGTTCTTCCTCTCCCTCATCGTCCAGTTCCAGCAGCAGTTCCTCCTCATCCTCTTCTTCTGGGGGTGGGGAGACCAAACCACAGTCTGGAGCCAGTACGCCCGCAGGCGGTAGTTATAATCCTTTACCACAGCCGCGACAGAGCAGCACATCGGGAAAAACCGGAGGGAAACAACGTCAGGCTGGAGAAAAAGGAAAATCGAATGAGCAACAAGGTTCAACAGAAGCGGGTAGTGTAGGTAATGAGGGGACAGAGGATCAAACTCTTTCCGATGCCCTGGAAGAATTCGAGCGTGCGCGACAACAGGGTTATGGTAGTAGCCCAAGAAGTGCTGGAGAGCAAGGTGAGCAATCGGCTGCAGCGGAAGAAACAGATTTTCCCTTGCTTCTGCCGCCGTCGGGTGACGCAGGAGAAGGTGTTGAACAACAGGGTGGTGAGGAAAATACCACTGATAATGAAGGTGGAGCGCAAACGACGGGTGAAAAAGTGGCCGTTTTGGATCAAAGGCTTGAAGAATCCTATGGCCGGTTTGAAGGAATGATATTACGTGAACGAGGTAATGTGCGTGATAAAGAAAATGCGCGTGGCAGTAATGCGGATATCAATCCGGAAGGCGATATAGGGGGTGATGAATCAACCACTGGAGGAGAGAGAACCGCCTCCTCTGAGGGGAATACCGAAACAGGTGGTCCGATAACCGGCAGTGGTTCCGGCTCCCGCCCGGAAGGTGGTGACCAAAGAGAAGGCGATTACCAGCATACGGCAACCACCTATAAGCCACCACCGGATATACCGGATGGCAGCGATGATGATGTGGTGGCGCGGCAATTGCGAGAAGCAGCAATGCGCGAATCTGACCCTGAACTGAGGGAAAAACTTTGGGATGAATATCGTAAATACAAAAACAAATCAAAAAGTAAATGAGCTGTATATTGAGCTCGGTAATTGGCAATAAGGATAAATATTCGTGTTTAGCCGGAAGTTAAAAATAATGTGCTGTTGGGTAGCCAAATACAGTCTGCTGGCAATGCTTGGCCTGTGGTTCGCCGGATGTTCTACGACAATGGTAAAAACCACTGATATCACGCCACTGGATTATGCGACGAAGGAGGTTGCCGAACATGACTTGTTAGATATCGGTGTGTTGATATTTGATCCCGGTATCGATGAATTGCTAGCCGACAAGAAAGCTGTGACGCTGCCTGAAATCAGGCGTGCAGAGTCTCGTTATATTCCTTATACATTAACCGAGACCTTGCAGAAAAATGGGAGTTGGGGTGCCGTACGTGTTATCCCGAGTGTGGAGTCGGTCGTGGATGTTTATGTCAGCGGCAAAATTCTACATTCTGATGGGGAGCGATTGACCCTTGAGATCAGTGTGCGCGATGTTCAGGGACAGACTTGGTTTAAGCGTGAATACGAAGAAATGGCCAGTGAATACAGTTATGACGAAAAGAAACATAAACAGTTGGATCCATTCCAAGGAATCTATAACCGCATTGCTAATGATTTGTTGGCGTATCGCAACAAATTAAAGGAGCAAAAGTTGAAAGACATTCGTATGGTGTCGGAGATGAAATTTGCCCAGAGTTTTTCGGAAGAAGCCTTTGCTGAGTATATGACGAAGGATAAATCAGGCTATTATCAGTTAGTTCGATTACCACCGGATAATGATCCTTTGCTTCAACGTGTAAGAAGTATTCGAGAACGTGATTATCTGTATATCGATACTTTACAGGATTATTACTCTTCTTTTGCATTGGAAATGGAGAAGCCTTATCGGGAATGGCGCAAGATGACCTACAACGATGTTGTCGCTCTGCGGGAATTGCGTAGAGAGGCGCGTAATCGCATGATTGCGGGTGCGGCAATGGTGCTTGCCGGTGTTGCAGCTGCGGGTGGAGGCGATGGCTCTACTCGGGCGGCTGGTCAAGTTGGTGTCCTCGGCGGAGCTTATATGATCAAGAGTGGTCTGGATAAACGAGCCGAATCACAGATTCACCAGGAGGCGTTACAGGAACTGGGGGGATCCTTTGAAGCAGAAGTTGAACCGCAGGTAATTGAACTGGAAGACCGCACGGTCACCTTGACCGGGACGGTTGATAATCAGTATAACCAATGGCGCGGCATACTGTATGATATCTACATGACTGAGACTGGTGGTATGCCTGCAAAAAATCAGTAGGTTCTTTCACCGCCCCAGTAACTCAGTTTTAGTCAAGTTGTTTGGGCTTTTGTTAAACCATTTCCTTATTGGTATGCGTCGATTATCAGTTAAGGAGCTCCAAACCGATAGAGTAAAAATCCGCCACACATGTCACATGATACTAACGAGCCAACATCGCCAGAGTTTGAACAAATCAAACCGGCAAAAATAGCGATTTCGTCACACTCACCCGAATTATCGCAATCCGCTGCAACAAATGAGCTCTCCTTGGGTAGACGGAAATGGATAGTCGCTTGCATTGTTTTGGCCGCTGCGCTGGTGATCTTAGTTTTTCTGTTTCTGCCGAAAATGGTGATCAAACCTGACGTACATTTGGATACCCCGATCGTAAAAAAACCTCCTACTGAACAAGTATCGCCGTGGCAAGAGGCACAAATGGCAAAAGCACGCAAGGATGTACAGGAGGTTCTGGCGCAACTGCTCGATGCACAATTTGTCCTGGAGGAAGCGAAGGTTAAGCTATGGGGTGCGCAAGATTTTAATGATGCAGCTGAGTTGGCGAAGTCAGGTGATGTGTTTTATCGCCAGCAAGACTTTACCCAGGCAATGGACGGTTATCAAAAGGCACTGGCCAAGTTGACGGAACTGCTCGACCGTTTACCGCGAGTCACTACGGATAAGTTGGCACTGGGATTTGATGCGATAAAGGCTGGTGATGCAGAGAACGCAACCAGGGCGTTTGAACTGGTATTGGAAATTGAGCCTGATAACCCTCAGGCAATCAAAGGGTTGCACCGGGCAGGCACTTTGGACCAGGTTGTCCGCTTGAGTGAGCAAGCGGCGGCTGAAGAAGCAAATGGTCAGCTTGATCAGTCCCTGAACTCGCTGGAACAAGCGTTAGCCCTTGATCCGGAGTGGCCAAAGATCAAGAGACAGCTGGCCACGCTCAAACAAAAAATTCTGGAACGGGATTTTAATGGGTTTATGTCAAAGGGGCTTAGTGCGCTGGAGCAAGCAGAGTTTAGCCGTGCCCAGAGTGCTTTTCAGAAAGCGTTAAGACTGAAGCCGAGCTCTAAGGAAGCCCAAGCGGGCTTGGAGGAGGTGGCGCATCGTATCACGCAAAATAAAATTACTGCCTATCGGGAGCATGCACAACAGCTGATCGACCAGGAGCAATGGCAGTCAGCTATGGAGAAGTACGAAGAGGCACTAAAACTGGACTCCAGCCTACTGTTTGCGCAAAAAGGTCGCCAACAAACTTCGAACAGAGCTCGCCTCGATCAGCTTCTTCAAGAACAGATTGAGCGGCCTGAAAGATTATCTACTGAGGCTGTTTATCAGGAAGCAGCCGCTTTAATAAAAGTGGCGGCAACAGTGGTCCAACCGGGTCCTCGTTTGCAACAACAGGTCAGCCAATTACAGCTTTTAATGCAGCGGGCGAAAATGCCGGTTGGCGTTGAAATTACTTCCGATAATCAAACGGAAGTAACGCTGTTTAAGAGAGGTGTCTTAGGAAATTTTCTCAGGCACGAGTTGTCTCTATTGCCAGGACGCTATATTTTGGTGGGCAAACGACGTGGTTTTAGAGATGTTCGCAGAGAGTTTGTTGTCTCGGCCAATAAACCACCACCCTCGATCAATATTCAGTGTACGGAAAAAATATAATCTGTATGTCAGAGACTACCGAAAAAAATAATGAGAATGATCAGGATTCGAAAGAATCATTGATTCAGCCGACAGGGTTTACTCCGGTTGATCGTGACTTGGCCGCCAAAAAGGCTTGGATTAAACCGGTGTCTGCAATCTTTGCTCTGATCCTTTTGCTCCTGACCACCTTGATTTGGTATGTGTTTTCTGCACGCTCTGTCTTTATTTCTGTGATGCCGGAGCCTCAGTCACTACAAATTCACGGTGGTGTTCATTTTAAAGTGGGAGAGCGTTATTTGATGCGCACCGGTGACTATAGACTGGAAGCAAGTGTGTCTGGATATCAGCCTTTAGAACAAACATTCCAGGTCACCCAAGCACAAAATCAAACGTTTAGTTTTACATTGAGCAAATTGCCGGGGTTGATAACGGTGGAATCCATTCCCAGAGAGGCCCAGGTTTTAGTGGACGGGGAGATTGTTGGAAAAACACCTTTGGATGGATTTCTGGTTGAGCCGGGTGAGCGGCATTTTGAGATCAGGGCTGATCGTTATTTAACTGGAGAACAGTTGCTCATCGTCGAAGGCATGCACAGGAAACAGTCCTTACGAATTGAATTGACCCCTGCCTGGAGTGAATATGAAGTAAGCTCTTCACCGAAAGGTGCCGATGTCTGGGTGGATGGTGTTGTGCGTGGACAAACGCCAGTAACACTGGAGCTTATGGCGGGTGAACACGAAGTACTTATATCGCTGCCCGGATACAAACCATGGCGGCAAGCATTTAATGTAGAACCCAATCAACCGGAAATAATACCTGAAGTGGTGCTGAGTAAGTTGGATGGGTTGGCGCGAGTCAGTAGTAAGCCCAGTGAAGCAAATGTAACGGTCAATGGGGAGTTTCGAGGGCAAACACCCCTGGCTATTACGCTTGCGCCGGGCCAGGAATACCAAATAAGCCTGTTTAAGCCGGGATATCAAGTCTCTAAACATCACTTAAAAGTGAGGTCAGCGGTTGAAGAAGAGCTGTCTGTGCAACTGAAACCTATCGTGGCTCAGGTTAAGGTGACCAGCCAGCCTTCAAACGCTAAGGTATTTATCGATGGACGATATCTGGGAGTCGGCAACCAGGTGTTTTCGTTGCCCACGCAAAAGCAAAAGCTGGAGGTTCGCTTAGAGGGATATGTTACCTATCAAACAATAATTACGCCGCGGGTTGGTCTTGATCAGGAGGTCAAGGTCAGTCTGAAAACATTAGAACAGGCGAAATGGGATGCAATTAAGCCAATCATTACCAGCCATGCCGGAGATAAATTGAAACTGTTTCGCCCAAACTCCTTTACTATGGGGGCTTCTCGGCGGGAGGCGGGTAGACGTGCCAATGAAGCGTTAACTAAGGTTAATCTTCGTCGAGCATTTTATCTGGCGACTAAAGAAGTGACCAATGAACAGTATCGCCGTTATGCCAAGTCGCATTCTTCAGGTAATGTTCAGGGGCACAGTCTCGATGGTGATTTACAACCAGCGGTCAAAATGAGTTGGCAGGATGCGGCGCTTTATTGCAATTGGTTGAGTGAAAAGGATGGCCTGCCGCTGGCTTATAAGGTTGAGAATGATACAGTGGTAGCGCTGGATACCAAGGCGGTTGGTTATCGATTGCCAACAGAAGCTGAATGGGCTTGGGCCGCACGTTACAGTAAAGGGGGCTTGCTTAAATATCCCTGGGGAGAGGAATTGCCGCCAGTGGAAAAATCCGGTAACTATGCGGACCGTTCCGCGGCTTTTATCATCGGGCGGATTGTCACTGAATATGATGATAACTATGTGGTTAGTGCCCCGGTAGGGAGCTTTTCACCCAACCAAAATGGACTTTACGATATGGGGGGCAACGTATCGGAATGGGTGAATGACTTCTATGCGACCAAATCGACCGTTTCGGGTGTGACGGTTACCGATCCGACCGGCCCTGAAGAGGGAAAATATTATGTCATCCGTGGTTCCAGTTGGGCGCATGGTAGCATTACTGAACTCAGATTGTCCTACCGTGATTACGGTATGGATGGACGTAACGACCTTGGGTTCCGTATCGCCCGTTATGTGGAGTGACTTGAGGTGAAACAGCGACAATTACTCTGCCTATTGGTTGGCCTAATCTACTTGTTAAATGTTTATGCTGAGGAGAATGGCAGTCCTAAGGTGTTGACGAAACCGGAAGCCAGTCAGTCTGAACCTGAGCCGGTAATATCAACGCAGAGTACAGCGGAAAAGCAAAAAAAAGAAACCCCCGACACGTTCATTCCAAGCGAAGATATTTCGGAGGATTTGTCGGTTTCCTACCCTGTTGATATTTAGGATATTTGATGAAAAGTAAACTTTCTTCTGGGTTTATGTATCAGGTGGTCGCCTTATTTTTAGCCGTTATTATCGTGCATGCAATCTATGTGGGTGTGGTGCGGCCTAATGCCGATGCGATACTGGAGCAACAGCTAGCGCTGCAGGCGGCCGGAGAAAATTTTGTACCTTCACGCTCCCTTTATGTCATTCTCAAGGACTACGAACAGGAATCCTGTTTTATTCTGATGCTTTGGGCGATGGCAATCATGGGTTATAAAGCACGTCAGACGTTGAGGGAAAGTCGGTTGTTGGATCAACAGCTGATCCAGGTTTCAGAAGGGATGAATATCTTGCCGGAGGATGCACGTGAGTATCTGCGGCCAATCCAAGCGTTGCCCGAAGAACAGCGTGAGTTTTTATTGGCGCGGCTATTGTTAACGGCCTTGCAGCGTTTTGGTTCAACCCGCAACATTCAAAACGTGTCTTCCTCAATCAAGGAAACCTGTGAAACCGAATCGGATCGTTTGGACTCGGAACTCTCCATGATTCGTTATATTGCCTGGGCAATACCTTCTATTGGATTTATAGGCACAGTGCGAGGGATTGGCGAGGCACTTGGTCAGGCACATCGTGCTGTGGAAGGAGATATTGCCGGAGTGACGGCCAGTTTGGGTGTCGCTTTCAACTCTACCTTCGTGGCTTTGGTCATTAGCATCATCATCATGTTTCTGCTGCATCAGGTTCAGTTATTGCAGGAGCGGTTGGTGCTAGATAATCAAAAATACTGCGATAATAACTTAATGCGTTATCTACAGGTTCGATAAGAGAGATCCTATGGTGACCTATGTTGTTGAGCTGTCAGATGCCGATATCAAAGTGGCGACTGCCGGTGAAATTATTTTACACAGCCCTGGATATGCGCTGATCAATGATGCACATATTGAAGTTGGTGAAGCGGCTTATAATCAGGCGCGCTTGCATCCAAGACGCGCCCATAATCAGTTTTGGCACCGGCTCAGTTTAGACCCTCTCACAAATCCAACGCCCTATTACCGTCATCATGCTGATCTCGTGCACGCCCATTTAAAACATATTGCCGAACAACTTGAAGATTCTGCGGAGGTGGTGTTTGCCGTGCCTGGCAGTTATTCCAAGGAGCAGCTATCCCTGTTGTTGGGTGTGGCGCAGGAAAGCCCTTTAAAAACCGTAGGGCTGGTGGATATGGCAGCAGTGGTTGCTTCGGTTTATCCACTGCAGAACCCCACCTTTTACCTGGATATTTTTCTGCATGAAGCGATCATTAGTCGTTTGGATATCGCTGAGCAAATTCATCGTGGTAGGGTATTGCCGGTTAATGGTTTGGGGCTGGCCAAGCTCTATGACCGATGGGTGCAGTTGGTGGCTGACGCCTTCGTCGAACAGTGTCGATTTGATCCCCTCCATAGTGCGGTGACGGAGCAGGCGCTGTATCGTAAACTGCCGGTTTGGTTAGCGGCTATCGAGCAGGAAAAAGAGGTTTTGCTGGAAATCGAGGCGGGTGCCAACCGATTTCAGGCAAGACTCCTGCCCGAACAAGTGGTTGAAAAGGGTAAACCCTTTTATCAATATTTAACCGCAGCGCTCAAAGAACTCAATGCGAATGGTTCGCTCTTGATCAGCGAACGGATGGCAAAATTACCCGGTATCACAACGCTATTTCCGTCTGCCCAGATCGTCAGCGGGTCAGCCTTTTGTCAGGGTTGTGAACAAAACATGTCGTTTATTCGTCGTGATGGACAACCTCTTAGTTTTGTCACGGCGCTACCGGTAAGTCAGCAAAATTTAATCCCCCGTGTCAACTCGTCTCAAATGGCGAGTTCAATTAAGACAAAAAATGATACACCTCCTACGCATCTTCTCTTTGAGCATAAAGCCTACCCCCTCAATCAGGAGCTTTGGTTGGGACTTTCACAACATCAGGCACTGCTGGTGACGAGAAACAAAGATGAACTGACCACTGTCTTTTGCTCGGTGCGACGACAAAATAAAACCTTTACCTTAAGCAGGCTAGAGGCCAATGTCACCATTAAGCTGAATCAGGAAAATATAGGTCAGAGCGGTGAATTATGTGTAGGTGATGAGTTGTTGTTGGATGAACCGGGTTATCAGCTTAAGCTGATCCGGGAAGTGTAAGCGCAGCCGCCGCCACAATGGCACGTAAACGTAATTTCAGCACCTTTAATCTGTCGTTTCTGGATATCATGTCCTGCGGTTTTGGCGCTGTGGTGCTCATTTTTCTAATGATCGATCACGCGGCTAATGTTCATTCGGATCAGGTGAACGACGTCCTGCTCGCGGAAGTCAGCCTATTGGAAGAGGAAGTGCTTGAGGGAAAAAATAATCTGGTACGGATTCGCAACACCATTGCCGACGTTGATCAACAAATGGTTGATGCACAGGGGTTGGCGAGTCGGATTATTAAAGAAGTGGAGGAAAGCCGGCAAGAATTGGCCTTTTTCAACAAAGACACCCTCGCACAAAAGGAGCACCTAAACCAACTCAAATCAGACTTAAGGTCGCTGGAAGAAGAAAAGAAACGTCTCCAGGCCGAAGGCGAGAAGAAAAAAGGTGAAAAAGTACGTCAGGTGATTGGTGACGGTGATCGTCAATATCTCACCGGATTAAAACTGGGCGGCAACCGTACCCTGATTTTGTTGGATGCTTCCGCGAGCATGCTGGATCATAGTATTGTTAATATCATTCGACGTCGCAATATGTCGGAGCAGGTCAAACTAAACTCCCCCAAATGGCAAAGGGCCATTGCAACGGTCAACTGGCTTGCCAGTCAATTTCCGGTATCCAGCTGGTATCAAATTTATACGTTCAATACTGAAGTGAAGGCGGCTGTTCCTGGTAGCGAAGGTGAATGGCTGGAAATTAAAGAGACTAAAAAGCTTGAATCCGCCATCAATTATCTTCAAAAACTAGTACCGGAAAAGGGGACCAGTTTGGAAAACCTGTTTATATCCGTGAGCCGATTAACGCCTTTACCGGATAACATCATTCTTATTACTGATGGGCTGCCAACGCAGGGTCGTAAAATCCGTCAAGGGGGTAACGTATCAGGAAAAGAACGCATTAAACTATTCAAACAGGCAAGGGATGAATTACCCAAAGGTATTCCGGTAAACGTGATCCTCATGCCGCTAGAGGGTGATCCGATGGCCGCATCGAGCTATTGGAAATTGGCGATAGAGACCGGCGGTTCTTTTCTCAGCCCTTCGAGGGACTGGCCGTGAGACGGAGTCGGCGACGAGAAACGGAAACGATCAGCATTTCTTTTTTGGATGTAATTTGCTGTGGTTTTGGGGCAATAATTCTGCTACTGATGATTACTAAAATTGTTGAGCCGATCGTGTTGGAACGCTCGACCGTTAATCTCGAAGGTGTGGTTGCCGACTTACAGGAAAAGCTGTTTGAAATTCGCGGAGAAACGAAGGTATTTAATCGGGATTTAACCGTAAAAAATGAACAGTTATCGCAATTGCGAGACAAAGTCGCACGATTACGTGGTGATCTTTCCCGTATCAAAGGACAGTATGCCGCCTCAAAACAGGAAGCCAGCGTCAACGATAAAGTATTGGGCGAATTAGAATTGGCGAGACAAAAACTGACAGATGAAATGCGCCGGTTACTGGGCCAAGGCTTTGCCCGCAAAGGCGATCTGATTGGTGGCATTCCAGTAGACAGCGAGTATATTATTTTTGTTATTGATACCTCAGGGAGTATGTTTAACTATGCTTGGGATAAGGTGCAGGAACAACTGGTCGCTACATTAAATATTTACCCTGAAGTGAAGGGCATTCAGATAATGAACGATATGGGTGACTATATGTTTTCCCATTACCGGGGACAATGGATACCGGATAGTCCCGGGCGGCGTAAGGCCATAATTCAACGTTTACGTACCTGGAACCCCTTCAGTAACAGTAGTCCTGTAGAAGGCATCACCCAGGCCATTCGATCATTTTATTCGGGAGATAAAAAGATCAGTATTTATGTCTTTGGTGATGAATTTACCGGTAAATCAATCGAAGATGTGGTGGATATTGTCGATCGTATTAACCGGGAAAATGATCGAGGGAGCAGAATGGTGCGAATTCATGCAATCGGTTTCCCGGTTCAATTTGCCCGACAGGAGAAATTGCAGGTTACCGGTATTCGTTTTTCTACATTGATGAGAGAGCTGGCTTTCCGTAATGGAGGGACCTTTGTCGGGTTGAGAGATTATCAATAACCTATCGTTAAATATTTGGTTAAAAATGGAATCAGTGAACCAAAAAGAGTCTAATCACTTATGTCTCGAATATTTGTACCTCAAATACTAGCACCAATTTTTATTCTGATGTTAACAGGGTGCGGGGGAGCTAACGTGGTGGTGGAAAGTGATTTCCCTGAACCACTGGTGGACTCACTGCCTTTACACATGGGCGTCTATTATTCAAAAGAGTTTCGAGAATTCAGTCACGAAGAAAAAAAAGATAAAAAATCACCTGCGCATCGTATTACAACCGGCGCGTCTCAAGTAAAGTTATTTAATCGGTTGTTTAAAAAATTTTTTGAACGCACCACAGAACTGACAAGCCTGCCAACGGCAGATCATCCTTTACCCCTCAATGCAATACTCGCTCCAGAGGTTGAGGAGTTACAGTTTACCGTTCCCCGAGATACCAACAGCGAAGTATTTGAAGTTTGGGTGAAATACAAAATGAAACTCTACTCACCCCAGGGGGACTTGATATTGGATTGGTCGATACCTGCTTATGGTAAAACGCCGGTCGCTTTCATGAAGTCTCGCGATAAGGCGCTGGAGCAGGCGGCTATCGTCGCCTTACGTGATGCCGGCGCACATTTTACAATTAGTTTCAGTCGATTACCTAAGCTACAACGCTGGCTGGATACTCAGATGGTAAAACCATCGGAAAAAGCGACGAGAGATAAGGTGATGGCGGTGGGCGTACGAGTGGAGTAAAGCCGTGTTAGGTGCAAATTATCCATTATGAGCGATACACACAGCAAGTCTCTATTACTAAAGAATTTTGCCACGGCTTCGGCC
>JAIPFG010000047.1 GCA_021736745.1 Pseudomonadales bacterium | reverse complement strand
GCGCAACCTTCAAATTATATGAAGGGCTCGGGATTCGGTTGCGTGAATTGCACCACTGTTACCGTGACGGAAACTATGTGATTGTACCGGCTGAGTTTTCCAAAAGTAGGCGGGACCGGATGATCCCGATTCCTGAATCCCTAATTTCGGATTTTGAACTGGCGAGCAAGAATCCCTTCAATCCGGATTCCATCACACATGCCTTCCGTAGATATGCCAATAAAGCCCAAATTGCCCCCGAGAAGACACTTCACAGCATGCGGCATACCTATGCCTTGCGTAAATTAATCGAGACCAACAACATCGTTTTTGTCAAGGAGTTGCTGGGGCATCGTGATATCGAGACCACGATGGTGTATACCAAATTCCCCACCGAGTACCTGATGAAAGTTCTAGCCGATTCATCACCTGTTGTTGGGGTAGATCCGAATACAGGTGGTCACGCTTGATGGACTGTCGTGGAGTATCCAACATTTCGTGTTATGTGCCCTAGTATTATAGATTCTGCGACATGAGCGCATTCAAGCTGTTTTAAAATATAGGGAGTAAAAACATCCGTCAAGACGTGGTGAAGTGATTGGCAACCCTGGTAACCGTTAGGTGCATTAGTTCTGAGTTAATGCCCCAGAAACCAAATAACAGAATTTGCGGTTCAGTGATTGTCATTTGGAATTTCCGACTTACAGGTTCAGGAAAAGCTTCTTTGATAAACCAACCCACAGCTTACCTTTTCCGTGCCGATACGGTTGAAAATCGGAATATTGGACACAGGCACACGATACTTTGAGATGGTAAATAATATTTTTAGCAGGGCGCAGGCTGGGCTAGCTATAGCTAAAAATTAACAATAGGATCGAGATGGTAAAATCATTGAACGAGCAGGGACTTCTCGACCCGGGCTTGCACGAGTTCACCCTCGAGGAAGTAGGTGATACTTTTGGACGTGCTCGTAGCTCTGATAAGCGGCCACAACTTTTTGCATTTCTTGAGAAACTTTATAAACATGCAATCTCTACAGGAATTGTGAGTCACATCGTCGTTGATGGCAGCTTTGTGACAGATAAAGCTATCCCTGGAGATATTGATCTTATCCTTGTAGTAGATCAAGAAATGCTGGAAAACCCTGATTTGACACCCTATCAATTAAACCTCCTTTCCAGGCATAGAGCAAAGAAACTATATCCTTTTGATATACTGGTAGCTTCGGAAGGTAGTACAGAATATCAGGAATATGTTCGATACTATTCACAGATTAAACAAGACCCTAGTATTGAAAAAGGTCTCATCAGGATAGAATGTGCCAATTAAGAATGAAAAAGAACTGATCAGTAGTCAGCGGGCTCTCTCGGGTCTTCAGAAAGCCCTTTTTTCAGTTAAAACTAAATATCTTGCTGAAAGACCGGACCTTTTTATGCTGCTATCCGAAGGTCCTTTAGAGGAAATACGAATACTAACTCAGGAAATAGAGGAATATTCTGGAGTTTCTCAAGCTGAGTTCTATGGAGCCACCCTTTGGTTGTGTCTAGTTGGCGAGAAGGCAAAGTGGCGTGAAACACCTATAAGTGTACTAGCAGCATTCATGAATTCACTGAGGAAGGGGATTCAGGCTATCGCAGCGTTCAACCAAAGAGGTCACACATTTGGTCGTCCCCCAAAAGAAGTGATGTCAGCTTGCGACTTTGAATTAGTTACCATTAAACCAGGAAGCATGCAGATTGGTGTCTCCTTACCCGTTGTAGATCAGGCAGAACTATTTATTTCAAATTATGAGCTAAGCACTTCTCCCCCCGAAAAAGCACTCGGTCAATACTTGGACATTGCAAATTGGGCTGCGCAGGGAGCACCATTTGAAGAATTGGTTGAGTCGTATCCCGAGGCCGCTCAGCGAAGAACTATCTTAAAGGCGGTGCGTCCAATAATACCCAGAAGTACTGGAGGTATAGAATTCATTGAATTCACTGGCCAATCTGTGAATAAGTATGGTGATATTGTCTTGCGCCAACATGTACAAGAACAAATTGACTTTGCTATCAAGCTATCAGTAGATGAAAGTGAAGAAACGTATGTGGGAAATATACGAGAAATTGATCTAGACAGACTCACTTTTAAACTGCGAAATATTTTCGGTTCTGAAGCTTCTGAAATAACTTGCCATTTCCCGCATGAATTACGTTCTCATGCGCGAATGAATCTTGGGAAAAAAGTACGAGTTATTGGAACCAGTACAGAAAAACGATCACGATTAGAAATCACGGAGATCGAGCCTGTTTCTGAGTAGAATATAACACTCGCTTAGAGCAGGCAGGAGAGAAGAATCGGCAAAGGAATGTTTATGGATATCAGTTTGAGAAGCTCGTAAATATGACGCACCTTAACACAACAACCGAACCGTATGTCTGTTAAGTGTATTTAAGAATGTCCATGCGTCCAAATAATTCCGTTGGAATCTGTAAACTATGTCAAAAAGAAGCAGAACTGAAAAATTCACATATAATCCCTGAGTTCTTCTACAGACGATTATACGATGACAAACATCGGTTCAATGTGGTTCCTCTGGACCCAACAGAGAATGCAAGATATGAGCAGAAAGGATTAAGGGAGCACTTGCTATGTAATGATTGCGAGCAGCAATTTAGCAAGTATGAGAAATACACTCGAGGTATATTCTATGGTGGAAAATCAATTTTAATTGGCAGGGGTAATCCAATAAGAATTAGCCGTGTTGACTATCAAAGGTTTAAGCTGTTTCAGCTGTCACTGATCTTTCGTGCTGCACTTTCAAAATTACCGTTTTTTTACAGTGTTAAATTAGGACATCACGAGGAGCGTATCCGCAAGATGTTACTAAAAGAAGATCCCGGCGACGAAACTGACTATCCATGCATGGTTATAGTTTTTCTGCGAGATAAAAATGTACCTATGGATGATTTTATTCATCCCCCTGACAGACTAAAATTATATGGACATACTTTATACCGAATGGTCTTAGGTGGTGGGTTTTGGATCTGGATTATTTCTAGTCATTCAAGACAGTTCCCAAGGTTAGATTTTATACTAAAGAAAGATGGCACGTTTCAAATTCCGTTACGAAAAGCGGAGGATAGCCAATTTTTTAAGGATATAGCTCAGAAAATGAGAAAAGTAAAATCCCATGACAGCATTTCTATGGTCAGAACTAATCTAGGTTAAGAGAGTTAGGATCGAAAATAATAAACGACTATCTACGATTACCATTAAGATTGAAGCCGCTAGAAAGCAGTTCAAATGAAGTACACCCTAAGAAATGGAGATAAATTATGGCTGAAAAAAGACAAATATCAGATGCGGATAAGCAAAAAATCTTAGAACAGCATGGAAGTCGATGTTTTATTGATGGTGAACCATTTTCAGATGATGCTTCCGTGGAATTTCACCATATTCAGCCATTCGCATTTGGAGGGCCGACGACCTTAGATAATATTGCACCAGTTTGTAAAAAGCATCATCGATCGTTGGGAACGATGAGCTTACAGGAATATCGTGATAAAATAGATCTTTCTAAGTTCTTTGAGGGTGGTGAACCCAAGTATCTTAATGATTTAATTCAATATAAAACAAAGAATTCTGATAAACCAATCAACCACGAAATATCTCAGAGTAAAATACGACTTTATTATCATGATAGTACTCATGATTTCCCAACTTATTCTTGTCCAACCACGGGATGGAAATACTTTTACGGCACTTTACCTGTTGAGCTAATCGGGAATGACCGGGAACTTCAACCAAGACCTTTGAGAGAAGCTAGCTTATGGAAGCTCTATAGGCATTTCCAGCTAAACACTCAAATTTCACCATCCATATGTAGAATGGAGCAGCCAGGATCTCTATTGCTTTTTGATGGGCAGCATAAAGCAGCTGCCCAGATTTGGGCAGGCCGACCAATGATTGAGTGTAAGGTTTATATCAACCCCGACAAACGCCTTCTAAAGGAAACAAACCTTGATGCTCATGGCCCCTATAGGCAAATGTCATTCTATTCCCACGAATTAATGCAGAAATATGCAGACATATTTGGTGAAGACTGGAACGAATATATGGAAACGGAAGGGGAAAAGTCTGAACTGGGTTTTTATCATTTTCTTGTTAACGCCAAACAAAAAACAATAGCGCAGGCAAGAAATGAAATTGCTTTAGCTATGTTTAAAAGAATTGTTGATGATGAAAACAATGGGTTATCCAAATTTCTTAGCGAAAAAAGTAGAGGCCGAAAACAGCCGTTATCTTTCGCAAGACTTAAAAAAACATTTTTTCAGCATATGTTGCTACCCCCCCCTGTTGAGGATGAATTCGAATCTGAATCGGATTTTCGAGAAGACGAAAAAATTAATTTGATCAAGTTAATGAATATTATTGCCCAAGAGGGTCTTGAAAACAAGTGGAATCCGGAAAGAAATGACTCAACTCATAAAAAAGCGGAAAGAATATTCGGAGCTGGTGCTATCAGGGCGTGGGTCATATTATTAAGAGATGCGATTAATTTCCATCTTAGGCATTACACAGATGAAGAAAGAAAAAGGTTTTTCTATCGTCAAATTGCTGATGGTGATTTCCAATACTTCCGACAGTTTATTAAAAAAATATTTTCGCACAAAATATGGGATGATCCAGATCCTTCTGGTGAAATATCAGCGCGGCTAGCAAAAGACGATGCAACAACAGCAAAAAGCCTTTTTGATGAAAAAGAATTGTCTGTCCGATGGGTACTAGGTGCTTAATCTTCCGTCTATCTTACGGCTTTACTCTTTCAGCGGAACGCAAAAAAACCACGTCCGCCGAATGCCCGCCATACTTGCCAAGTACCATTCAATGCTTATTGTTCCGGGTACTGGGTGACCCAACGCAGTAACGATTAATTAATGATAATAGGAACAATTAACCGATGAATTTACAACTCCATGAACAGCTAAAAGGTCACATCTGGGAAATCGCCAACCGTCTGCGCGGTCCATACCGCCCTCCTCAATATCGCCTGGTTATGTTGCCAGTTGTGGTATTGCGCCGCCTAGATTGCTTACTTGAATTAACCAAAGATGCAGTGCTGAAAGAATACGAAAAACTGACTGCTCAAGATATGCCGGGAAGCGCAATGGAGAAGCTGCTTGGCAAAGCAGCCGATCCGAAGCGCACGTATCCCCTCTACAACACAAGCCCCTTCACTTTTGAGAAGCTGCTGGGCGATGCGGAAAATATCGCACCCAACTTGGTTGCCTATATCAACGGCTTTTCACCCACTGCCCGCGCCATTTTCGAGCGCTTCAAGTTTACCGATCAGATCGAAAAACTCGATGCCAGCAATCGACTCTTCACTATTATCAAAGCCATGGCTGATGTGGATTTGCACCCGGACCGCATTGATAATCTGCAAATGGGCTACCTATTCGAACATCTGGTGATGCGCTTCAACGAACAGGCAAATGAAGAGGCCGGGGATCACTTCACCCCGCGGGAGGTCATCCGGCTGATGGCCAACCTGGTCTACACCGGCGAGCAGGATGTCTACACACCGGGCATTTTCCGCACCATTTACGACCCCGCCTGCGGTACGGGAGGTATGCTGTCGGAATCCGAGAAATTCATCCTCGGCCAGAACGATCAGGCTAACCTGGCTTTGTTCGGGCAGGAGTACAACGACGAATCCTGGGCTATCTGCTGTTCGGACATGCTGATCAAAGACGAAGACACCAGCAGTATCGTGCTTGGTGACACTCTGGGCGACGGCAAGACCCGCGACGGCTTCGAGGGCAAACAGTTCCATTACCTGCTCGCTAACCCACCATTTGGTGTGGAGTGGAAAGATCAGAAAAATGTCGTCGAGAAGGAACACAAGGAGATGGGGTTTGCTGGTCGTTTCGGCGCCGGGCTGCCTGCTATTAATGACGGCTCGCTGTTGTTTCTACAGCACATGATTTCCAAGATGCATTCTTATAAAGAAGGAGATGAGGACGCCGTCGGCTCTAAAATCGCCATCGTCTTCAACGGCTCGCCGCTGTTTTCCGGTGATGCAGGTTCCGGCCCATCGAATATCCGCCGCTGGATTATCGAAAACGACTTGCTCGACGGTATCGTCGCGCTGCCCGACCAGCTCTTTTATAACACCGGAATCTTCACATATGTCTGGCTGGTAAGCAATCGTAAGGTGCCGGAGCGACGCGGTAAGGTGCAACTGATCGACGGCACGCGCTTTTTCCAGCGCATGAAGAAAAGCCTCAACAACAAGCGCAACGAAATCACCGAAGAGCAAATCCGCCACCTTACTCGCCTTTACGGTAACTGCCAGGACGGCGAAACCGCTGAGGTAAAAATCAACGGCGACAGCGAAACCCGCGTGGTCTCCCGCATTTTCGAGAACCGTGAATTTGGCTTTCTCAAGGTGACGGTGGAGCGCCCCCTGCGCATGAACTTCGAGGCCACGCCGGAGCGCATTGCGAAGCTGGATGAGCAGGCCGCATTTGCCAACCTGGCCACCTCCAAAAAGCGCAAAAACGAAGCCGCCGCCGAACGCGAAATAGAGGAAGGTCGCCGACTGCAGGACGCCATTCGCGCCGTTCTGACTACCCTGGCCGTCAAGGGCCGATACAACGACCGAGCGGACTTCGACTCGGACCTGACCGCCGCTGTCACGCAGGCCAGCCTGAAGCTCCCGGCACCTATCAAAAAGGCCATCTTCAACGCCCTGGGCGAACGCGACCAGGACGCTGAAATTTGCCACGACAGCAAGGACCGGCCGGAGCCTGACAGCGAGCTACGCGACACCGAAAACATTCCCTTGCCAGAAGGCACCCAACTGCCCCTGCCCATGCAATTCGGCCCGGACAAACCCAATGACGACCTGGTAGCCGCCTTCCGGGCCGACATTGACGCCTACATAGCCCGCGAGGTGCTGCCCCATGTGCCCGATGCCTGGGTGGACTACAGCAAAACCAAAGTGGGTTATGAAATCCCCATCAACCGGCATTTCTACGTCTACAAGCCACCGCGTCCGTTGGCGGAGATCGAGCAGGAGATTACCGAGCTGGAAGAGGAGATTGCCGGGTTGTTGAAGGGGTTGGTGGGATGAATCCCTCAAATTGGGAAACTTGGAAGCTCTCCCACGCATACCCCCGTATTGGTAGTGGCACAACCCCGACATCAACAACGGCTAGTTATTACAGTGTCGAAGAGGGAGTGCCTTGGGTTACCACAGCTGAATTGCGTGAAAATTATATAGATAAGACAGCTTCAAATGTTACAACCGAGGCGCTTCAAGAGTTTTCAGCATTGCGAACTTACAAGCCTGGCTCGTTGATGATCGCAATGTATGGTGCAACAATCGGTCGGCTCGGAATAACTACGGTACCCGCAACATGCAATCAGGCGTGTTGCGTTTTTGAGTATTCCAAACAGTTTGATAATCGCTTTCTATTTTATTGGCTTTGGCACAGACGAGCTGATCTCATTGCCCTTTCTACGGGCGGTGGGCAGCCTAATTTAAGTCAACAAGACTTACGAGAAGAACGAGCTTATTGCCCACCCCTCGAAACCCAACGCCACATCGCGCAGTTTCTGGATGAAAAGACCGCCCGCATCGACGGCCTGATCGAAAAGAAGCGTGCGCTACTGGAGCGGTTGGCGGAAAAGCGCCAGGCACTGATTACCCGGGCCGTCACCAAGGGCTTGAACCCCGACGCCCCCATGAAACCCTCTGGCATCGACTGGCTGGGGGATATTCCGGCGCATTGGGATTGCAAGCGATTACGCTTTGCTATGCGAACAAATCCGAGCAAACGCGAGATTACGCTCAACGACGATGAACTAGTTTCATTTGTTCCTATGGAAGCCGTTGGAGAGTATGGTGGATTGAACCTTGAGTCTGAAAAGCAGCTCATCGATGTTGGTGATGGCTATACTTATTTTGCTAATTACGATGTTGTTATAGCGAAAATAACTCCTTGTTTTGAGAATGCTAAGGGCGCTCTTGCCAAGGACTTAAAAAATGGAGTGGCATTTGGCACTACTGAATTACATGTAATGCGCGCAAATGAAAACTTGTCGCCCGAGTACCTTTTTTATATTTCTATGTCTTATCCTTTCGCAAAATTAGGCGAATCTGAGATGTTTGGCTCCGGTGGGCAAAAGCGCGTGCCAGAAGGATTCATAAAGAATTTCAGGATGGGGTTACCAAGCATTGATGAACAGCATGAAATCATTGAATACGTAAACAGGGTAAACGGAAATTCCGACCTGCAAGCAAGTAAAACCTTTGAATCTGTTGAGCGATTGTCCGAATACCACGATGCCCTAATCACCGCTGCCGTAACCGGCCAAATCGGAGGATTGCAATGACCTTGGCAGCCTCCATCTATTTCGAGCACCTGAAGGCATATGTCAACAGCGATTATGTCGTGCATGACGGCGCGGATGGCAGGGTGATTCTGACCGAGAAGTACTTTCGGCCAGAAGACACCAAGCCCCAGAAGCGCAATGTCGAGCTGTTACTGCCCGGTGCAGGCATGGCCTTCAAGCTGGATCACGATGACTTTGAAACGGCAAAAAGAAAGAGCAAGCCGGCCTTGTTTCACTTTCTCGACGATACGGCCAAGCCGTGGTCTAAACGCTGCGATTTTGTCATTTTCTATGTCAAGGGGAAAAAGTTCTGTGCGGACTGTATTGAGTTCAAGTCCAAGAGCTTGACCGCCGAGAAGATCGTGCCGCAGCTCAAGGCGGGAGCCTGCTGGGTCCACAGCCTAAAACGCACTATCGAGCATTACACGGGTGACAAGCGCAAGATCCATCTGCGCAAGTTCGTCTTCGCCGAGAACGATAACCCGGATGCCTATCTGGAACCTAACCGGCAATTGCGCGCCGACCCTTCCATACGCTATTACCATTTTGATGAGGTGCACGGCCAGGCGCTGGCGGGCTTGCAGAACACCTCGGTGCAGGAGATTTAAACCATGCCTGGCCTTTCCGTCTTGGATATTGAAATTGATATTGAAGACGGTCTAGCCAACGCTACCTTTATGGTTATAATGATCAGGGATCTGAGTTAATGAATCGTGTGGCGATAAATCCACAACTGATGCGCTGGGCGCGGCAGCGTGCTCAACTTGCTATCGATGATCTTGCCGGAAGGTTCCCCAAGCTGGCGGCATGGGAACAGGGTGGGGTATCGCCTACCTTCAAGCAGCTAGAAAGCTTTGCTAAAGCAACCAGCGTTCCTTTCGGCTATCTGTTTCTGCCCGAACCGCCGCAAATCCCCATGCCGATTTCTGACTTTCGCACCCTGGGCAATGAATATGCCGGTTCGGTCAGTCCGAATCTACTGGATACAATCTACGCCATGCAGCGACGCCAGGCTTGGCTGCGTGAAACACGCATGGAGTGCGAGGCGGAAAGCCTGGCTTTTGTCGGTAGCGCCCGGCTATCTGATGATCCAGCTGCGATTGGTCGCGAAATGCGCCGTTTTTTGGGTTTTGAGGGAGGCTGGGCGAACCGGGTGCACACCTGGCAGGAAGCCGTTAGCGCACTGCGCAGTGCGATTGAGTCGCTGGATGTGCTGGCGGTTATCAACGGTGTGGTGGGCAATAATACTCACCGGAAGCTGAATGTGGAGGAATTTCGAGGCTTTGCCCTATGTGATGATTACGCGCCGTTGATTTTTGTCAATGGTGCCGACACCAAGTCTGCACAAATGTTCACCCTGGCTCATGAATTGGCGCATCTCTGGCTTGGCTCTCAAGGATCCGGTTTGTCCGGTTTCCCTGACATTTTCCCCGACGGCGGTGAAATAGAGGCGTTCTGTGATAAGGCCGCAGCGGAATTTCTGGTGCCGAAAGCGGAATTACGAGCCTCCTGGCCCGAGGTTCAGCGCGAAGCTGCGCCCTTCGAGACTTTAGCGCGTCGGTTCAAGGTAAGTCCGATAGTCATTGGGCGGCGGGCAATGGATTTACGTCTGGTGGATCGAAACAGCTTTTTTGATTTCTATGCAGAGTATACTCGGCAGGAACGCAGGCAAAAAAAACCGACTGGAGGCGGAGATTTTTATAATAATCAGAACGCCCGTGTTGGCAGTGTGTTTGCGGTACAGGTGATGCATGCCGCTAAAGAAGGTCGCATTGGCTTCAGACAGGCGTATGACCTGACCGGACTCAACGGTAGCACCTTTCGAAAGTATGCCCAGCGACTTGGAGTGGATTTACCTCAATGAGCTATATCATTGATTCAGATGTCTTGATTACTGCCAAGAACAGCTATTACGCGTTCGACCTGTGCCCCGGATTCTGGGACAGCTTGTTGGTCCAACATCGTGCTGGGCATGCTTTTAGCTTGGATCGCAACCGGCAGGAGCTGCTCCAGGGGCGCGATGACGATAATCTGGTGAAGTGGGTTCATAGATCGGTCCCAGCCAACTTCTTTTTAAGCAGCGATAACGCTGAAGTCGTTGCCAATTATACCGACGTCATGCTTTGGATCCAGCGCAACCCTCAATATTTCGACGGCGCCAAAGCCAAGTTCGCCACCGGTGCCGACGGGTGGCTGGTAGCCTATGCCAAGGCTAATAGCTGTGTTGTGGTGACACTTGAAGAGTCTCGACCTGAGTCACGTAACCAGATCAAACTACCTGATGTTTGTCGTCAGTTCAATGTGGTCTACCAGGATGTTTTTACTATGCTCAGAGAATTGAATGTACAATTTAACTATGAGGGAGCAATTTGATGCCCGGTCATACCGAACTGGATTTTGAAATTGCTATTGAAGCTGGCCTGGTATCAACTAGCGGTTATGAAAAGCGGGAAGCGGGTGCGTATGACGAGGCACTGGCACTGTTTCCCGAGGATGTGATCCACTTTCTGCAAGATAGCCAGCCAAACAAATGGGAACAATTGGAGAAACTGCTTGGTGACAAGACCCGTTCTACCGTGCTTGACAGCCTTACTAAGGAGATTGAGATCAAAGGCGTGCTGCACGTGCTACGCCATGGCTTTAAGTGTTACGGCAAGACCTTCCGCCTGGCTTACTTTCGCCCAAACTCGGGCATGAACTCGGAGGCGGTGTCTGCCTATGGGTGGAACCGGCTGACTATTACCCGCCAGGTGGCCTTCACCTCCGTCATGAAGAAAACTGATGGTGATCACCGTCGGTGCATTATTGATGTAACCCTGAGTCTGAATGGCTTGCCGGTGGTCACCGCCGAACTCAAAAACCCGCTTACCGGCCAACGCGCGACAGATGCGGTTAACCAGTACATGCATGATCGTGATGAACGGGACCTACTGTTTGCTTTCAAGAAGCGCGCGCTGGTGCACTTTGCGGTAGACCCGGACGAAGTGTGGATGACCACGAGGCTGAAAGGCAAAGAGAGCGTTTTTTTACCCTTCAACCGAGGGCACAACCATGGTGCCGGCAACCCGTCGGTGAAAAACAATTGGAAAACCCATTACCTTTGGGATGAAGTGCTGGAGAAACACAGCCTGATGGATATTCTGCAACGCTTTATTCATCTGGAGGTGAAGGAGCGGCAGATCAAGACTGACAAAGGGGTACGTACTATCCGCAAGGAAACCATGATCTTTCCTCGCTATCATCAGCTTGATGCAGTTCGAAAGCTAATTGATCATGCACGAGCCCATGGCGCGGGGCATAATTATTTGGTGCAACACTCGTCCGGGGCAGGCAAGTCCAATTCCATTGCATGGCTGGCACATCGTCTAGCCAGTTTGCATGATGCCCAGGATCAGAAGGTGTTTCATTCGGTTGTAGTGATCACTGATCGGCGCGTGCTTGACCAGCAGTTACAAAACACCATTTACCAATTTGAGCACAAGACTGGGGTAGTAGAGAAGATCGACGAGAATACCCAGCAGCTTGCTCAAGCGCTGTCAAGTGGCACGCCTATCATCATCACTACTTTACAGAAATTTCCCTTTATCTCCCAAGCGCTTTCCACGCTTGAAAAGAAGGGTGAAGACATCAAGATCAGCACGATGGGCAAACGCTTTGCTGTGATTGTAGATGAGGCACACTCTTCACAGGGCGGTGAAACGGCCACTGCCTTGCGGGGCATGCTGAACAAGGATGGCATCGAAGCCGCGATTGCTGCCCAGTTGTCCGATGAAGAAGACGACACACTATCCGAGGAGGCAAAAGCGGCTATTCTTCGTGACTCCTTGAAGCGTACGCGTCAACCGAATCTGAGTTTCTTCGCATTCACGGCTACGCCCAAGTTCAAGACCAAAGCCCTGTTCGATGAGCCAGGACCTTCCGGCACATCCCCATTCCACGAGTATTCTATGCGTCAAGCCATCGAAGAAGGCTTCATCATGGATGTACTGAAAAATTACACCACCTATAAACGCTTCTTTGGGTTGATCAAACAGGTAGAAAACGATCCGGAGGTACCACGCAAAAAGGCAGCAAAGGTCTTGACCCGGTATCTGGAGCTGCACCCGGTGAATATCGAACAGGTGGTGTCAGTAATTATAGAACATTTCCGGCTCTATGTAATGCATGAGCTGGGTGGACGCGCAAAGGCCATGGTGGTCACCGGCTCGCGGTTGGCTGCCGTTAATTACAAGTTGGCGCTTGACCGTTATATTAAGACAAACAGTTACAGTGGTATCCGCTCTCTGGTTGCCTTCTCTGGTACGGTGGAAGATCCGGATGACCCCGGCTCGGCATATACCGAAGTCGCCATGAACAATGGACTAGCCGAAAGTGAGCTTCCCGAAGTATTTGGACACGATGATTACCGTGTGCTACTCGTAGCAGAGAAATATCAGACCGGTTTTGATCAGCCGTTATTACAGACAATGTATGTAGTTAAGCGGTTGGCCGGTGTCCAGGCTGTTCAAACTCTTGCACGCCTAAATCGTGTGGCGCCAGGTAAGGCTCGTACTTTTGTGCTGGATTTCGCCAACGAGGAAAACGACATCTACCAGGCATTCAAACCCTATTACGAGGCTACACCCGTTGGTGAAAATGCTAATCCGCACCAACTGTCTGAATTGCAGCATAAACTGTTGGCATGGGCAATTTTTGCGCCTGACGATGTGAATGCTTTTGCTGAAGTATGGTATCGCCGCAGACGCGATCACTCGGCCACTGACCATCGGGTGATGAACTCGGTCATTGACACCGTTGTCGCTCGCTTTCATGATTATGAAGAAGCAGAACAGGAAGAGTTTCGTGGCCAGTTAACCGCATATCGCAATCTCTATGCATTTTTATCGCAGATCATTCCCTACCAGGACAGTGACCTGGAAAAGTTCTACACTTTTGTCCGTAATCTGCTCGCTAAGCTGCCACCACCCGGTGATGGTCAGGCTTTTTTACTGGATGATGAGGTGGCTTTGCGTTATTTCCGTTTGCAGCAAATGACTGAAGGATCTATCAATTTGGATACTGGCGAACCCTATCCCCTGAAGGGTCCAACCGATGTGGGGACCAGTCGGGTAAGGGATGAACCAGTAGCTCTGTCATCACTGGTTGAAAGGCTCAATGAGCGCTTTGGTACTGATTTTACCGAAGCCGATCAGCTATTCTTCGATCAGATCAAGTCCAGTGCTGAAAACAATGAAAAAATCATCGAGGCAGCTAAAGCGAATAATCTGCCCAACTTCTCAGCATTTCTGGGGCGTATGCTCGATGAACTTTTTATCGATCGAATGGAAAATAATGAAGAAATTTTCTCCCGTGTCATGACCGACAAAGAGTTCCGCTCCGTTGCACATAAGCATCTGGCTGAAGCAATTTTTAAAAGAGTGCGTGAAACTGAGGAATTGAAAAAATGAGAAAAAACCAGTGTGGTTACGGCGAAGGAGGCGCGGCCATGCTCCATACCAGAGTTTACATGTGATCATCAAGAATTTGACATATTCACGACATAACTGCCATGTATTAGCGGTTTGATCGTACGATTGTCAAATATTTATTTGTGACCGCCTTTCCATCGGGGAAGGTCAATTCTGATAGAAATCGGGGAAAAAAAGACGTCTGATCAACGACAAGACATTTTCGCGTCCGTCTTGCCTCATGAGTAAATCGTCGTACCTGATAAAAGCTATTTCACCCGGTTACGGGGACAGGGCACGGGTGAATCGCGTCAGTATTTCTCATGTTTTGTAAGATTTTGATGATTTGAGCGTAAATAAAATCGGGCACAAAAAGGATAGCCCTAAGGACTTTCCTAAAATTGAAGCCACAACCGGCCAG
>JAIPFG010000046.1 GCA_021736745.1 Pseudomonadales bacterium | reverse complement strand
GATTGCACCAGTATCGACGCCATTTCTTTTACCGCATGAAATGGCGTTGGCGAAGCCTGTAAAAAACGAAGTAGCTTTTGATTTAAACTTTCATTATCCATATCAGCCAAAGATTTTAATTAACGATAACAAGGAATAAAAATTACACTTTTTAAACGCGTATCCGGCTTGTGCCAAACCGCTTCAAACAAAATAAGTGCACAATTATTCACTGGCTTTTTCTTTGCTTTGATCCAGTATCTCTAGCAATTCTACATCAAAGATCAGCGTTGAATTAGGTGGAATAGCCGGCCCCGGACTCATTTCACCATAAGCCAATTCTGAGGGGACATAAATACGCCACTTACTGCCGACAGTCATTAACTGCAACGCTTCTGTCCAACCGGGAATTACCTGGTTAACGGCAAATTGTGTGGGCTCACCACGATCAACTGAGCTATCAAAGACTGTACCATCGATCAGTGTACCGTGGTAATGGGTTTTCACAACACTCTCTAGATTGGGGGTAGCACCATCTCCCTTGGTCATTACTTCATACTGAAGCCCCGATTCAGTCGTCACCACGCCTTCACGAGCTCCATTTTCAGTTAGAAATGCACTGCCTTTAGCCGCATTCTCTTCCATAATTGCCGTTAATTTCGCCTGCTCACGATCGCGCAAGCGCCCCAACACTTCCTCCAGCTCTTTCTGATCAACCATTGGTTCAGCCCCATCAATAGAATCTCTGATTCCCTGAAAAATGGCCTCTGTATTAATGCCGGGCAAGCCCTGTTGAACCAATCCACTCCCTATATTTAAGCCAACACCGTAACTTAATTTGTCTTCATCGGTTTTCAAGGTCAAAGCAGGGTCTGCTTTGGTCGACTCTAATTTTTTGCCATCACAACCAACCAGAGTGACAACAAGTATTGTGAAAATAAGATAAAAAGTGCGAATCATGAGATTATTCCCTAAACTAAATAACGCGAAACCGCTATGATCAATTATTGGCAAGAGGGCGTCTTAAAGCCAGGCAATCACGCCCCCAGCTTTCATTAAGACAATGAACTCCCATTACCGGCGAAAGTCCTAAAATAGGAGCCGGCTATTGTAGCGCGAGCATCAGCGTAACTGGAACAGGATTTATGGCTATTTTTAATTTTTGTAAGCGTGACACGAAGTTATCTCTTTTATTCTTTATCTTTGCGGCAACCATAGCGAATAACTGTGCTGCTACTTTATCAGCCATTGGGAACGATTCGCTTAAGCAAACCAGTATCGAAATTGTTAACCAACTGAGGTTACATCACTATCGATATATCAGTATCGACAATGATTTTTCATCTAAATTATTGGACAAGTATCTGGATCGTCTTGACTCCACCAAAAGCTATTTACTACAAAGCGACATCAATCAATTTGAAGACTTTCGCTATGGTCTAGATAATGCGCTGAACAAAGGTGATCTCGAACCAGCCTTGACAATATTTAACCGCTATCAGCAAAGGGTCGCCGAACGCCTCCGTTGGCTGATTGAGCGATTAGAAACTAATAGCCCCGAAGTGCTGGATTTTAGTGCGCAAGACAGCCTGGAAACGGACCGTAAAAAAACAAGTTGGGCGCATTCTCAAATGGAGCTTGATACACTTTGGCTCAAACGGCTTAAACTCAGTGCGTTAAACCTTAAACTTGCGAACAAAGAACCTAAGGAAATTAGCGAGTTACTCACCAAACGCTACCAAAATCAGTTACACCGATTGGATCAAACCAATTTGGAAGACGCTTTTCAACTTTACATGAATGTGGTCACACAAAGTTATGACCCGCATACTGAATATTTTGCACCCAGACGCTCGGAAAGCTTCAACATTAATATGAGTTTGTCATTAGAGGGAATAGGCGCAGTACTTCAATCAGATGAGGAATTTACCAAGATAGTGAGACTGGTTCCGGGAGGGCCTGCAGACCTTACCAAACAGTTAAAGGCGGCTGACCGAATCGTGGGAGTGGCTCAAGGTCAGGACGAAATGGTTGACGTTATTGGCTGGCGGCTGGACGAAGTCGTGGATTTAATACGTGGGCCTAAAGGTACCACTGTGAGACTGGAAATTATCCCCAAGGACGCAGAGAATGAACAACCTAAAGAAGTTGTCATTGTCCGTAATAAAGTTTTATTGGAAGAACAGGCGGCAAAAAAACAAATTTTAAACCTCAAATCAGGTGACCTAACCCATAAGATCGGCGTCATTGATATTCCGACCTTCTATGCCGATTTTGATGCCTATCAGGCTGGCGACCCAAATTACAAAAGCACCACGCGCGACGTCAAGCGATTACTAAAAGAGCTGCAAGATGAGAAGGTTGAAGGTGTGATCATCGATCTGCGTAATAACGGTGGAGGGGCTTTAAGTGAGGCTAATGCATTAGTGGGTTTATTTATCAAAACAGGTGAAACAGTGCAGGTTCGCAGTGCCCGCGGGCAGGTTAAAGTCTTGGAGGATTCTGATCCGGAAATTTTCTACAATGGCCCCCTCGCAGTCATGGTTAACCGACTTAGCGCCTCTGCCTCAGAGATATTTGCGGGGGCTATCCAGGATTACCAAAGAGGGATTATCATTGGCGGGCAGACCTTCGGTAAAGGAACAGTACAGACATTAGTACCTCTTAAAGAAGGTCAACTTAAAATAACACAGGCCAAGTTTTATCGGATTTCCGGTGAAAGCACCCAACATCAGGGTGTTGTCCCCGATATCTCCTTCCCCTCTATGATTGATCAAACAGAAATTGGTGAAGACGCTCTCGAAGACGCCCTACCCTGGGATACCATACGCCCCGTCCTCTATAAAAAAACGGGGTATATTAATGAGTTAACTCTAGAACTGAAACAGCTGCATACAGCGAGAGTTAAACAAAACCCGGATTATTTATATCGATTAATGCAAATTGAGCGTTTAGAAGAAAATAGAGCAAAAAGCCAAGTCTCACTGAATGAGGCTCAGCGTCTAGAGGAAGAAAAAGAAGCTAAAGCATGGCGCTTGGCAAGCGAAAACAAAAGACGTCAGCTAAAGGGACTCGCTCCTATTGAGAATTTAGAGGAGTTAAAAGAAGAGGATGCTCCCGTCGAAGAAGAAGACCCTTATCTCGCGGAAAGTGGCTACATTCTGGCGGATTACATCAAATTATCCAGCAGACAACTAGCGCACCATTAACACACCGTAGGCTTCAAGATAGTGCCAAAGCAGGCTAAATTTTATGTCGGACAGCTTATTGAACACGAGCTCTTTGACTATCGTGGGGTCATCATTGATGTCGATCCTTATTTCATGTTGACCGACGAATGGTACCAGTTGATGGCCAAAAGCCGACCTCCAAAGGATCACCCCTGGTACCGTGTCTTGGTCCATAACTCCAATCACGAAACCTATGTTGCCGAACAAAATTTGAGAGCGGATAAGGATGGCGATCAGATAAATCACCCGGACTTGCGACTTTACTTTAGTAAATTTGATCACGGTCGGTATTTGCTCAACGAAACAAAATCTAATTAAGCGACTTATTCAACCAACATCAAAATAGGTCATTTATTTTTTTGTAAGTAATTTCCTACATTTTTTTAGCGCAATCCCTTACTCGCAGTTGAGGTAAAGCAAAAATTTAAGTAACATCACTTCACGAGCATGAATCGATGCTTGGCTTTGTGCGCGAATGACAATTCACCTCAGCTGTCGAAACGAGGATAAATCGTATATTAAAGATAGGGGGGTTACTCATGAAGGTAAATCGTAAAGGTGAAATAGGACAGCCACCGCCGCGCTCTACCAGGATTTTCAATATGGAAAGCCATTGGTATTTTTCAACACGAGAAGGAACCGACGTCGGTCCTTTTGATAGTCGTGATGAAGCTAACAACGGCTTGCAGGACTTTATTCAATTCATTCAGTTGGCAAACCATCGCACCTTGCAAAACTTTTTAAGCACTCTGGCCAGCGATGGCAGACATCAATTGACGGCTTAATATCGGCCACATAAAATTTCGTCTTCACTGACGAAGGGGGTTTTTTCCCTCTATTATTTTCCCCAACCATACCAAATAGATTACTCCATCCATTCTTTAAGTAAAATTAATCCTTCACCTAATCTGACCTCCGGTTTTATTCCTAATGTATTTTGCAGAGCGCAAACCTCTGCACAAGAATAAAGAATATCTCCCTTGCGGGCAGGGAGGTGTTTAATGGGGATTACGCTCATATAGGCAGCTTGCACTTGTTCCGCAAGCTTATTTATCGAGACGGCTTTACCTGTACCGATATTCAGCACCCCTCGGCAGGCACTATTAAGCCCACGATAAATAATTTTCACCACATCGCCGACATAGACAAAATCACGTACCTGCTCACCCGTTCCATGTACACCAATTGTTTCACCACAAAGAGCCTTATTCATAAAAATGGAAATCACCCCTGAGTAGTCGGAACTGGGATCCTGTCTTGGCCCATAGACATTAAAAAAACGAAACACGAGCGTACTTAAATTGTATAGATCGGCATATAAATTGGCATAAAGTTCATTGGTGTATTTATCCACGGCATAGGGTGAAAGTAACTGACCAGGGGCATCAACCTCAACCAAAGCGTTATTCCTCTTATCACCGCCATAAACAGCAGAACTGGACGCATAGAGAAAACGCCCTTGAAACGATTGTAACCGTAACTGATTAAGAATATTCAAAAAACCTAAGACATTAATTGCAGAGGATTTCGCCGGTTGCTGAACGGATATCGGCACCGATACTAAAGCCGCCAAGTGCACCACAGCTGAAACATTTTGACAGGCGTATTCCACCTCATTTTTGTTTTCAATAGACCCCTGAATAAATTCGAACCCAGGATTATCTAACGGAAGATTATCGAGCTTTCCACTACTCAAATTATCTAAAACACGCACTTCGTGTCCCTCCGCTAATAAGAGGTCAACCAAATGTGAACCTATAAAGCCGGCACCGCCGGTCACCAAAACTTTAGACATAAAATAAGCCTATGGGCAGAACGAATATTGCGCCGAGTTTATTTAAAATTAACAGAAAAGGTAAAAACAGAGGGTGTCGATTCATCAACGAAGACGTCTATCGCAGCATGGAAGTCGTCAGTTAATTAACAATCTTTTAGTTCAAGTTATGCACTTGCTGCACGGCGGTCAACCGCACTTCGCCGTTCAAAACGAATCACTTCGCCTGTCGGCAGGGTAATGGGGAAATCAGTTTTACCGGTAAACTTTCTTCGATCATGCGCAGTACGCACAATATATAATTTTTGTTGGCCTTCATCATCAACAACTTCTAGAGAGCTGCTGGAGTCGGAAACATAATTTCGAGCAGCCACGGTAAAGACATAAGCCGCTATCAGAATAGCTCCGACACCCAAAATGCCTAGAACTAATAGCACAGTATTCATTATTTTTAATTCCTCTTAGTGATTACCCTGTTGCTATGTTGGCTTACTTTGACGCTCAATTTTAAACACGCAATTTTCACGCCATCATAAATTATTAATGATTAACAAGAAGTTACGGAACCGACCCTGTCAACACATCTCAAAAAGCCATTTTATTGTAATATTTTTTGACACCTCTACCTAATATAACTTACAAAGAATTAATCCATATCCCATAGTACTTTTAAATTTTATCGGTTTTGGGAACACCTTCATTCGTTACCACTTCAACACATCGGTCATCCCACAAACAAATCATGCCAAAATCCTTTACGTTAGTCACTTTTAAACTTTGCAATCCCTGCTTCTTTAACCATAGTTTCACATAGGGAACGTATTCTGGCACTGACGCTCTCGCTGTAAAAATCCTTACTTCAACCCCTTGTGCCATCCACTCTTTTACACGCTGTAGCATAGGTTCGATGGGCTCACCAATATATGCCGGGCCATACCACCCATCATAACTTGCTAATGTGCCATCAAGATCTACACCTATCCAACCTCTGCTGGTTTCAGCTATTGCCGGGCCTTCTTCCCGAAGAGCGCTTTTACTTACCAACCTTTTTAAAAAACGTTTAACCATGAGCAACTAATCTCTTCAGCCCTACAAAATTCAAATACGGCTTACACACAGAGCAAATCCCAAAATGTGCTACCCGAATCAATCTTTATCCCTTTACCGCGCACCTTTGCCAAACAGAACCACCTCTACAGTTTGAAGTAGTATCATAAAGTCCAAAATCAGACTATGGTTTTTTACATAATAAAGATCGTATTGAAGTTTTTGTTCTGCATCTTTGTCGCTTGCTCCGTAGGGATAACAGAGCTGTGCCCAACCTGCAATGCCTGGCTTCACCTGGTGGCGAGCCGAATAATGGGGGATCCGCTGGCTCAATTGGTTGACGAACTGGGGTCTCTCCGGCCTGGGGCCAACAAATCCCATATCACCAGCCAGTACATTGATAATCTGAGGTAATTCATCAATACGGCATTGCCGGATAAATTTACCGACGCGTGTCACTCGGTCATCATTTTGCTTAGCCCAAACAGCCTTGCCATCCTTTTCCGCATCAACACGCATACTACGAAACTTGAGCACATCAAACTCTCGACCATTCAAACCGACACGTCTTTGACGGTATACCAGTGGTGCACGAAACCCATCTTCTAACCAGATAGCAATTATCGCGCACAACATAATCGGCCAAGCACCCATCAACAGAATAAAACTGGCCACGAGATCAAAACTCCGTTTACTGAGAGTACGGAAAGAGCCAAACTGAAAGCCATCGGAAAATACCATCCAACCTGGCGTCACAAAATCCAACATTATTTTCCCGGTTTCACGTTCAAAGAAGCTCACAACATCCATCACCTCAATCCCGTTTAATTTGCATTCAAGCAAATCGTTAATAGGCAATCCCCGCCGTCGATCATCTACAGCCACCAACACCTCATCAATCGCATTTTTCTTAGCATAATCAAATACTGAGCCGTCCAGTTTTATAATGCTACGGGGATCAACTGCCTCTTCTTCACCAGGAACCGTGACAAATCCAACGAAATTAAATCCACGCCGATCTGATTTACGACGCAACAGACTAAGCACTTGATTGGCACGATGCCCAGCGCCAAACACCAATACATTCCTTTTTAAATGTTCCTGGTCGACCAAGCGTTGAAAAACCGAACGGGTTATTAGAACAAACAGAAATGCGGTAGCAACAACAAAAGCCAAAGCTCCACGCCAGAGCAATAGGGCAGGATACAAATAAAATATCGCTGACATCACCAAGCTCATGGCAGCAAAAGCACCCACCAGGCGAATCAAAATACCACCGGAACCTTCCCTCATTCTCGGTTGATACAACCCCATTGCGGCCATTGATATCAAGAGGACTATGGCAAAGATTATTGCGCGCGGTAAAATAGGCCCAATATGATCTTCAACAGCCGTGTTCTCCCCTTTAAATCGTAAATAAGAGCCTATCAAAACTGAAAGCATAAAAAGCAATGCCTCAATGCTGGCTAACCAGATAAAAGCCTTATGTACATGATGTTTGAAGACGCGAACAGTACCCACTAATTATTTCCTCGTCGAGAGGTATGACGTGACATTAAAAATTTAGATTTCAACCTGCCGGACAAGCTTGACTTCACTCTATATTCCTTCACGAGACACTAAAACTATCTGATCCGACAGTATTAAAGATAATCCAATTTTATGTTTAGAATTTAACAATAGTAGCACAGGGGCAACAGTCTGCTAGTACTGATAGCCCTATGCCTACGTCATTTCCAAAAAATAAAGGCTATATGCAATCTTGCTTAGCCTCAGGCTTTTTATTCCTCGAATCAATGACTACACTATAGGCGTTATTAAATTTTCTTATGTAAAAATGATCTATTTAGGACAATGAATGCGTACTATCAACGAATCAACCATTGCTGTGATCGGATTAGGCTATGTGGGTTTGCCATTGGCTATCGAGTTTGGCAAGCGATACAAAACCTTAGGATTTGACGTTAACTCTGCTCGAATCAGTGAATTAAAGAAAGGGATTGATAGTACACTCGAAGTAGATTCAAATGATTTCGCATCAGCCAAGATGCTTACGTTTAGTGATAACCTTGAAACTCTTCGTGAATGCAATTTTTATATCGTGACCGTCCCAACCCCAATAGACAGGCATCGTCAACCCGACTTAACCCCTCTACGCGCCGCCAGTAAGACCATCGGAGGAGTGATCAGCCCGGGTGACATTGTTGTGTACGAATCCACCGTTTACCCTGGTGCGACTGAAGAGGTCTGCATTCCCATCATTGAGCAAGAATCGGGACTGACTTTCAATCAAGACTTTTATGCGGGCTATAGTCCTGAACGCATCAATCCCGGCGATAAAGAACACCGAGTCTCGTCCATTATGAAAGTTACCTCCGGTTCCACTCCTGAGATCGCCGATTTTGTTGACGCCTTGTATGCCAGTATTATTACTGCCGGTACACATAAAGCCAGCAGCATCAAAGTGGCCGAAGCAGCCAAAGTTATTGAAAACACACAGCGCGACTTAAACATCGCCTTGATCAATGAGCTCGCGCTCATTTTCAATCGCCTCAACATCGATACCTTAGAAGTATTGGAAGCGGCAGGCACCAAATGGAATTTCTTACCTTTTCGTCCCGGTTTGGTTGGTGGTCACTGCATTAGTGTTGACCCTTACTATCTTACCCATAAAGCACAGGAAATCGGTTACAACCCTGAAATTATTCTCGCAGGGCGACGTATCAATGACGGCATGGGCGCCTATGTCGCCGAGCGGGTCATTAAATCATTAACCAAAAAACGCGTGCATGCCGTTGGCTCCAACATCCTTATTATGGGTCTCGCCTTTAAAGAAAACTGCCCTGATTTACGCAATACCCGCGTAATTGATGTCATTAACGAGCTAAAATCCTACCATGCTAACGTTGACATCTATGACCCCTGGGCCGACCCGGAAGAAGCCATGCACGAATATGGATTGAGCTTAATTGACTCACCCAAAACGAACCATTACGACGCTATTATACTGGCTGTCGGGCATAGGGAGTTTAAGGAAATGGGTACTAATGGAATTCGGGCATTGGGCAAACCCGAGTCAATCCTATTTGATGTGAAATACGTGCTCCCAAAAAATGAGGTTGATGAGCGCTTGTAACCTATACTTGAGTGTTGAGAAAAAAAGAATCTTAGGTACTGGTTGTTAGTTATCTTTTACTAAGGGATGGACATTTATACAATCCATCCCTCGGTTAAAAACTCAATCATTCGTCGTTCCGGCCCCTAACTTAATAATGACAAAAAGAAGGGGCAGGTAAGCCAAAATTGCCAAGATGAAGCCAAATGTTGGCCAATACGCACTAAGCCCTGCCAATGGAAGTAGCCAAATAACATTAACCAAGAGAACAGCCACCGTCACTCTAGCGTGGGAACACCAGCGCCGGGCCAAAATTTGATAGCCGTGGCTGCGATGCGGCTGATGAATTTTCTCTCGCCGTAAGGCCCGACGCACCAGTGTCACTGTTGAATCAGTAATAAATACCCCTAACAGAATAACCCAACTCCAAATATTGATTGCGCCGGAGGCTGAGGTGGTAAGAGCAAACCCCCCCAGCATGAAACCAAGAAAGCCACTACCAATATCGCCCATAAAAATCTTCGCTGGGGCCCAATTTAAAACCAAAAAACCAGCAACACTAAAAGCTAATACAATCAGGTAGTGAATATATTCCGTTTGGTTGTTTATCCATAAAAGCAATGCAATTCCAAACAAAACAGATACCGCTTCAATGCTAGCAATACCATCAATGCCATCCATAAAATTAAACAAATTAATCAGCCACACAAGCCCCAGTATGTAAAGGCCCGTCAGAATTGCCTGGTTTTCAATCGACCAGCCCATGTAATCGATTGCTGGCAATAAACCTAACTCTGTCACGAGCACCATCGCTGCAACAAAATGTATTAGAAGCCTCCAGTGTGGAGCAACTGGTGACTGGTCATCGATGAGTCCCAACAATCCGATCAAACCGCCAAGGCCGGCCAGCATTATAATTTCGCTATTTAGCTCAGCTTGAGCAAAATAACGCCAACAGAGGAAAGCAACATAAGCGACAAGAATGGCAATACCACCCGAAGTAGGCGTAGGTTCTGAGTGTGAGCTACGTTCATTCGGGTTCACTAAAAGCGATCGCCGATGTCCATAGGTAACCAGCGCTACGGCTAGTAACCCGCTTATCAGGGGCACAAAGATTAAAGGTAAAAATTCAGTCATCTGTCGTTCGATTTAGCTCACTATCCAAAGCAAATGCTTTCAATACACCCTCCTCAAAAGCTACTGGTGGCTCCCACCCCAACACCGACTGGGTCGGTGTCATATCAATTCTTAGATCGCCGAACAGACGCTCACAGAGACCTTGCTTGCCAACAATAGACAATAACCTTACTAATATCGTCGCTGGCAATTTAAATAACCGAAGCTTCTTACCCCGTGCCTTCGCAATCCATGTTATCAACTCTGATGTGCTGACTGGACAGCCATCACTACAGAGAAATGTATGCCCGCTTGCCTTCGGGTGATCTACACAGGTTACAATAAGATCTGTTAGGTTATATAGGCTAATTAGATCACGCTGATTACTAATGCCTCCTAGCGGCAGAGGCGCCCCTCTATCAATTGCTCTGACTAATGTCCTTAGATTCCCCTTAACTCCAGGCCCGTAGACTAAGGGTGGGCGAATGATGACCAACTCCATCACTGATTCTGCGCAAAGCGCTTTAAGTCCCTGCTCAGCCTCCCATTTGGAGATTGCATAGGGATCTTGCGGATCAGGCGCATCGTCGAAACAATAAGGACGATTAAAAGTACCCTCTCCGTTGACCTTGATTGAACTTAGGTAAATAAAACGTTTTACGCCAGCCTCGGACGCCTGCCGAGCCAACGCCAAAGTTCCTTCCACATTTGTTTTTCTGTATTCAGCTAATTGCTCTTTATCCCTGTCATTAAGGATATGGGATCTGTTGGCTAAATGTATAATTGTACTTTGATTAGTAAGAATATCTTTCCAGTCTGTAAATTGATTAATCTCACCGATGACGAACTCGCCCGCAGTTTTTTTTAAACCACCCATGCCATATCTTGTCACAACACTAACTGTATGATTTTTTGCTGCAAGGAGTCTTAATAATTCACCTGCAATAAATCCTGCAGCCCCTGTAACTAAGCAGTCCACTAATCATGCACTCCAAAAATCAGTTTTTTAGCCAAATTATTACTTTAGAAAAATTTCCAACCATGTTTATTAAAAAACTTAATTGCTGAAACTATAAAATAATGGATGTGCTTTATACCCTTTTTTGCAGAATTTCCACCTAGGTGCGTAACTTTCATCTCTGGCAAATGCACAATTTTTCCACCTGTAGCACGAAGCCTGATCGACAAATCAAAATCTTCAAAGTACATAAAGAAAGTTTCATCAAAACCAATTATCTCCTTTAATGCACTCATTCGAACCATCATAAAACAACCGCTAGCTAAATCTACTTCCACTGGCTTATTAGAGGGAATTAAATCCCGATATTCATAGTTACTGTTACTAATATTAAAGCATCGTCTAATATACGTTGGTGCAAATCCGCGTAAAGATAAAAGCAACAATCCAGGGTATCGTTTGGAAATAAACTGGACTTCACCATTTAAAAACCTAGCAGCAGGAGCAACCAATACAACATCTCGGTTCGCCAACAAATACTCTAACCCAATTAATAAGGTTTTTTTTTCAACATAGATATCTGGATTAATAATAAGATGAAAATCGGATTCTGATTTTCTTAAAACTAAATTATGCGCTTTACCGAATCCCACATTACCTTGTCCAGTAATTAGGCTAATACTCGTGGAGAATTTTGGGGATAGGCATCTAGTAATTTTTTGTAAAACTCTCAGATCTTCTTCACTTGGACCATTATCAATCAGGAAAAGATTTGTATCAAAACCCTCAAGTCTCTCGCAAGCATCCATAAGATCCTGCAATACCTTTGATAAAATAACGGCATTTGGTTTATAAGTGACGCATGCAATACTAAGGAGTAATTTTGAACGTTGAGTTTTAACTGGTGAATTAATCATCTAAAGTAACCCACTAAATAGATATCCTTACGCGGATGGTATAACCAGAATAACTCATCGCTAACTCATTTCTCGACATATCCCACTTTACACCATGAAACGTGTCACTCGATTGGCAAAAAACTTTTTAACCTCCGAATTAAGGGAACAAGTCTTTTTTTAATGTGGGGATATTGGTTTATAAAATTTCTAAATTTACCGATTTTTACCGCTAAGTGATACTGAGTAACACTGAGAATCTCCCTTAAATAGCTATTCCCTTGGGACTCCCCCAAAGCATCAGACTTCTCAAAACAGCTCTTAAAGCTAGAAATTTTAGACTTTCCCTCTACTACCCTCAGTGTCGCTTCAAGATAGCCTCTAAGGTATTTTTGGTCAGGCTCCAAATGGCAACCCTCTGCCCATTCATTCCATGCATTAATAAACACAAATCTTTCCTCGTTAGGGAAAGCCTTCTGGGTAGCTTCAATAGCTCTATTCAACCAATACTCGTAGTTTTCTGGGGAACTTTCTAATACAACTATTGCCCTTGAGCCAGTTCTGGCTGTGTTATCCCAAGATGGAAAAACTGAGCGAAATACATTTTTGTCCTCATATTGCTTATCCAAATAATTTCTCGCGACATCCTTAAAGGAAAAAACATTGCCATAGAAAGGTTGATAAAACCTCAAATATGAACTTATGTTTTTACATGATTGGAGGTTGTGTGGTGGAAATTCCACAGCACTATCAAAGCCATACCTAATATAGTTAGAATTTCCATGCGTTAATGCTGCACAAAGATGAACTTCTCCTATTCCCTGCTCTCTACAATGATTTCTCCATATATCCAAGGTCTTTAATACGTTTGGGATATGTTGAGGCGCATACACAATCAGAAAAGGTTTTCCCTGAATCTTGAGATAGCGAGGGTCTTTCAAATAGGGAATTATATCTTCAACAAATTTAATCGCGTCACTAGATAAATATTTTTGCTCAAGCAAAATTTCATGATCTGCAGCATCCCATCGTCTAGTCCAGTTTTCATTGGCCCAACATAAACAAAATGGCATCTCACTGCTACTATCAGATAACATGTCATCCAACGGTTTATTTAATACTCTTTGGCCAGAAAACCAATAATAGTGATAACAAAAGCCTTCTATTCCATACTGTTTAGCAAGTGCAATTTGTTCATGGCGAGTCTCTCTGACTCTCAAGTCATAAAAACCCATGTCCGCTGGCAAGTGAGGTTGATAGTGACCATCGAATAAGGCCTGTGCTCTTGTAGAATTTGTCCATTCAGTAAATCCCTTTCCCCACCACTTATCATTTTCAGGGATCGGATGATACTGCGTTAAGTAAAAGGCAATTAATTTAATTTTCTTTTGTTCATCCGCTGACAAACCAACTGAGTTTGGAACAGAGACAACACTTTCCTCAGGCTTATTGATCGTTCGAGGATTCATCTATTTTGCGATATAGCCCTTATTTATTTTTGGTAGGAAAACGTGCTGAATACAGAGACCGCAAACCAGCTTATTTAATGAACTCTAACTATGTGGGCCGACAATCATACCGGAATGGATACCTGTTTAAAACCTTTAATAAGCAAAGCCAATGCAACTGTTATATTGTTCTAAAGCGGGGGACCTAGGTAACAATTTATATGTTTTAGGCAAGGGAATTTTAAAAAATGGACTGTATTTAAAACACTAAAAGCATCACGCTGTAAGCGAAATCGAGTATACTTTCTCTTGATTTTGAAATAATACTTTAGACATTAACTATCGCACTACCAATCACTATAGAATATCGATATACAACCACCATAATTTGGCTCAAATCAATACTGCTTAGGTGGAATAATTGTACAAAGGACTTAAAGGTTGGACTCTAAAAAAAATCACTCTCGTAAACCTACGAAAACAGACCGAAAGGCAATCTTGGTACTCGGCATGCATAGAAGTGGCACGTCAACAGTGGCAAGAATTATTAACCTACATGGTGTGCCTCTTTCATCAAATTTGGAACCCGCTAACGACTATAACGAAAAGGGCTATTGGGAATCCCAAGATATCATGGCCATCCACGACAGGCTATTAACCGCTGCTAATAGTTCCTGGAAAGATTGTAATGTATTCCCTCAATCATGGGTGAAATCTGGCCAAGATAAAATATTTTGCACTGAACTTGCCGACGTGTTGCTGAAAGACTTTGGCAAGTCACCACTTTTTTTAGTGAAAGACCCTAGAATTTGTAGGCTAATGCCCATATGGGTCAAAGTGCTCAAAACTCTCAATGCAGAACCAGCCATC